>NZ_LKDX01000017.1:0-86401 GCF_001401795.1 Pseudoalteromonas sp. P1-26
GACCGCTGACCGCTGACCGCTGACCGCTGACCGCTGACCGCTGACCGCTGACCGCTGACCGCTGACCGCTGACCGCTGACCGCTGACTGCTGACAACTAGGTATTTTTAACTTTCCTGCTCAGCTTCTTGCTGTGCTAATTTTTCGCGTTCTGCTTTTGAGATGTATGCCGGTTTATTGCTTTTATGCAATTTTGCATTGGCACGCTTATCTTTTTGCTTAAGTTTAGTGAAGATCTTTTTTCTGCGGTTCATGAGTCTAACAAACGAATTAATAGGGTGAGTGGCTATTGTACCTTGTTGGTATTTTTAAGCGATCTATTTTGCTTGAATTAGAGATGTTATGTCGGCGTTATAAGCGTTACAATCAAGGCGACTTTCTAAAAACCTTCTTAAACTCTGGAGCTTATCTTGAAACATTCATTACTTGCTGCATTTTTATTAAGTGCTTTCTCTAGTCAGGCTGCTGTGTCTGAGCAAAGTGAAAAGCTGGCTAACTACGCGGTAGAGCAATATCAACAAGCGCAAATTCATACCTTAGAGAATTTAGTTTCGTATCCAACGGTAAATAAAGAAGGTCTAGCGACTCCTGATAACCCAGATTTCATTGGCTTTAAGTCGTTCTTAAAAATGAAAGCGGCGCAGTTTGGTTTTGATTATCAAGATTTAGGCTACACAGTGTTAATTGGCATGGGTAACCAAGCTGAAAAAGTAACCATAGTAACCCATGGTGATGTGCAACCAGCAGATGCCAGTAAATGGCAGCAAAGTCCATTTAAAATGGATAAAACCTCTGAGCCAGGAAAGCTAATTGCACGTGGTACAGAAGATGATAAAGGGGCAATTGCGACTGCACTGCATGCAATGAAGGCGATCAAAGACAAGGGTATTACATTAAATAACCGTATTGAATTAATGGTTTACCTTGCAGAAGAGTCTGACTGGGCACCACTCGAAGAGTTCATGAAAACCTATCAGCAACCAAAATACGCAGTCACTATTGATGCTTCATACCCTGTGGTTGTTGCAGAAAAAGGCTGGAGCTTAATTGCCCCGACTTTCTCAGCGACCTCAGCACAAACAGGCTTATATGTTAGTGACTTAAAAGGCGGCGCCTTTGTTAGCCAAATCCCTGAAGATGCCAGTGTGTTAGTACATAACGCTGATGCGGCAACTGTGGCTAAATTGCACGATAATGTCGCTAAGCTCAAAAACGTCAAAGTGGCGATGACTGAGCAAGACAATGGCTTGTTAGTCCAAGTGAAGGGGATTTCAGCGCATTCATCTGAGCCAGAAGCGGGTGAAAATGCCGTTGCGCACCTTGCAGAAATATTTAAAGGTATTGATCTTGAGAACAATAGCGATGGCCAAGCAATTGAGTTTATCAATCAGCTAATTGGCCTTGATTTATACGGCGCGCAATTCGGTGAAATTGGTTACAAGCATGACTTTATGGGCCCGATGACTGTATCGCCAACCTTATTAAGCCGCGATGGTAACGACATTAAACTGTCGATTAATATGCGTCGCCCGGTAGGTAAACAAGAAGCTGTGCTTGAGCAGCAAATTAATGAAGCGCTTAGCGCTTGGCAAACCACTAATGGAGTTACGTTAAAAGACACGAAAGTGGTGATTGGTACGCCAATGCTGTTAGATGGTGCGCCTCATGCAGAAGCATTACTCGATATCTTTAAGCACTTTACCGGCGATAAAGACGCGGGCTTTGTGTCAATTGGTGGTGGCACAAATGCTAAGCTGTTTGATAATGCGGTGTCATTTGGTCCATCAATGCCAGGTAAAAAGTACACAGGTCACTCAGAGCATGAGTTTATTACTGAAGAGCAGTTAGCACTGAACTTAAAAATGTACACTGCAATGATGATTAAGCTAGGTAATATGTAATTCTATAAACTGAAAACGCCGCTTTATAGCGGCGTTTTTGTTTAAAGCTGTTGGCTCATATCAGTTTAAAACTGGGCAACAAACTTAAGGTTATAAAGTTCAGCAGAGCCGCTTTCAGTGTAATTAGCGGTTAAATAGTATTTATCATTAATAAAGTACTTGCCTTGTAAAACGAGTTCAGAATCATCCAAACCTGCGCCTATGGCATAGTGATCGCCGAAGTAGTAGCTGATCATGGCATTGCTTGCTGAATCATTAAGGCTGTCTTGGTGGCCAACATCGACAGTAATGTAATGGCTACCACTTAAATGATTAAAGTATCTGGCAGAGACATTCCAAACGTCGAGTTCATCATCTGTTTCTGCACTAAAACCAAGGTAATCTTTATCGTTTATTTGGAGGTTATACTGCGCTTTTAAGCGGAAATAATCATCACCATATTCACGCACATCCTTATTTACAGAGACCTTTAAGGCATCGGCAAATAAATAGCCTATTCCTAAGGTATAGTCATCAGCATCATCAACATCGTAAATTTCACCTGTAACAAACCAGTTTTTATAAAATCCTTCACCAAACAAGCCAAGATAATCAGTGTAATCGCTATTAAAGTAATTCACTCGGATGTTGGAATCTGTATCTAGGTAGCCATAATCATCAAGTACCCCAGAGCTCTGCTGCTCCTCAAAGTAGTAATGGCTCACTAATTGGTAAGCATTAAAACTATATCTGTTACTCTCTATGTGCGTATAGTCGATACTATTGAACCATTGTTTACTCATCTGTTGTTCTGTTGCGATCGAGCAGCTTGAATAAGCAAGTGCTGCCAGAGCAATAGGGGCAAGTTGTTTAAACATACATATCCTTGTTGTATTTGGTTTTGCTTCATCAAGATAATACAACAAGTAGGTATTTACATTGTAATAAAGTGTTGTGGGTCTGTTAGTTTGTGAAAAGGCCAAGCAGTGCTTGGCCTACAGAGATTAATTAAGCGTTGTGGTGAGTGATATTTCGGCATTCATCAGTTTAGAAATAGGGCAGCCTTGCTTGGTTTGCTCACAAAGTTGCTCAAACTTTTCGCTCGAAATTTCTTTTATCTTTGCACTAACATCAAGTGCAATGTGACTCACTTCGAAGCCCTCATCAACTTCATCAAGACTCACTGTTGCTTTGGTCGTTATGTCGTCAGCGACAAAGCCTGCTTCAGTTAGTGCAAGCGATAGCGCCATGCTAAAACAGCTACTGTGTGCCGCTGCAACCAGCTCTTCAGGGTTAGTGCCCGGCTTATCTTCAAAGCGAGTGTTAAAGCCAAATGGCTGTTTCTCAAGCGCGCCACTTTGACTAGAAATATAGCCTTTGCCAGATTTAATATCACCAGACCAACTCGTATGTGCAGATTTTTTAATCGTCATCGTCATCTCCTTTGTAAATTATTTCGACAACCGTGAAAGGCTTTCAGGGTTTTGTGCCGAAAACTGTGAGTTAACGATATAAGTGCAACTTAAACGCCAATATTTCTTTTTGCTTCACGCTTGCAACGTTCTGAGCAGTACTTTACATGCTCCCAGTCACGTTGCCATTTTTTACGCCACATAAATGGCCTGTCGCAAACGGGGCAGGTTTTGCTGGGTAAATTAAGCTTTTTATGAGCCATGGCGTTGTCTTTTTAGGCTTATCACATGCTTATTCAGTACGGCTTTTATGCCATGCTTTACATCATCACGTTCTCGAAATGACCATAATCGCTCACGTGCTTGTTTGGCTGCATGTTCAATATCTACCATAGGCTCAGGGTAGTCTTCGCCGAGTTTAAAGTTATTAAATAAGGCCTCCATTGGCGGCTGTTGCCATGGCTGGTGGAGATCTTCTATGGGTAAGTTTTTAAGCTCAGGGCACCATGTTTTAATAAATATGCCATCTGGGTCTTTATCTTCAGATTGCTTTATTGGGTTATACAAACGAATCGTGTTGGTTCCTGTGACCGATGCTTGCATTTGGATTTGTGGGTAGTGAATACCAGGCTCAAAATCTAAAAAATAACGCGATAAAATAAAGCTGACTGATTGCCAATGAATGTTCATATGATGAGTCATAAAGCTGACCAACATAGCGCGCATTCGAAAATTAATGTAACCCGTTGCTGCGAGGCAGCGCATGCACGCATCAATAATGGGAATACCTGTTTGACCTTGCTCAAAGCGTTTTAAGTGCTCTGCAACGAGTTCATCATCGCGATAAGGGTAGTGCTTGTAGCCCGCATTTTGCGGTGCAAACTCCATGCTGCATTGAGTTTCGAATTTTTGCATAAAATGGCAATGCCAGTGAAGCCTTGACTCGAAAGCATGTAATGAGCGACGCCAGCTTAAAGGCTGCTTTGCTAAATAGTATTTTAGAGTTTGATAAACTTGTCTGAGGCTCAAGTTGCCAAAGGCTAAGTAAGGCGAAAGCCTAGAGCATGAATCTCTACTTTTGGAAGGACTCGAGATACCACTTTGGTAGCTCTTTGCACGCTCTTCTACAAAGCTCTGTAGGCAAGCTCTGGCTGCATGAGGGCCACCATATTGAAACTGCGGGTCGTGCTTTAGAAAATCATCAGCACAGGTTGCTGCTTGGTAATTATGAGGCAGCACTGCATTAAAAGCTTGCCAATTTGGCGTTACAAGGCGTTGGTTCATCACGCCATGCCAATGTGTTTGCCAATCAAACTGTTTTGGCCGCGCTCGTTTTACACCTCCAAGTGGCGTTTCGTGCCATGGAATTACTTTACTGTTTAGCCAGCGTTTGACCTGTTTATCTCGCTCAAAGGTATTGTAAAGACCTATTTCTTCATGACTATAAACCCCTGCAATATCAAAATCTTCACTAAGGGTTTCTAACAAGGTAATCATTTCTTGATTATAAATAGCGATTTCAGCGTTGTATTTTTCGAGCTGTTGGTTGATGTCTTTAAGTGACTGAGCAACAAAACGCCAGTGCCTAAAGCTGTAATGGGGGTCTTCGAGTAATAGGGGCTCAAAGTTGTAAATAAGTAAGCAAGGCAGCTCTGATGCAATTGCACTGGCAAGTGGCTGATGATCAGATAGTCGTAGGTCACGTTTAAACCAAACAAGATTTACTTTTTGTTTTTTTGAGCCTGCCATAAACGTGGAGTTGAAAATTGCTTTAATGATTATACGTAGCAAGTCACAACTTAGATTAATTACTAAAGCAATCCACAAAGTTTCCACATTTGTAGCATATTGCCCACACACTTTTGGATGGTATTCAGATTATGCTTACGGTCAATTGAATGACATAAGAGGTTCGCTATGAAGCAATTATCTGCACTTTCTGTTTTAGCTATTTCGTTGTTAGCCACAGCGCCCGCTTGCTTTGCTCGCGACCATCAAGGCGGTCCACCCCAGCGACCTGACTTTGCATCGATTGATATAGATGGCAATGGGGCGATTGATTTTACTGAGTTTAGTGAACAGCCTATGCCTGAAGATATGCTGCAAACCATTTTTAATGACATGGATGCTGATCAAAATGGTGAAGTAACTGAAGACGAGTTCAACAACCATAAACCACCAAAACGTAAGGAAAATCAACGATGATCAACAGTGTTTCATCGGGTGCGAATTTTCAGCCCATGCAACGACCTCAAGCAGAGCCGTTGACCAGTGAACAAACAGAGTTAATGAATGAAACCTTAGCTCAGTTTGATCCTGAAAACTTAACTGCAGAAGATGCACAATCTATTATGCAGACATTTATGGATGCGGGTATTCAACCGGGTCAAGAAATGGAAGCAATTATGGCTGAAGCTGGCTTTGATGCCGCTGAAGTCGGTGAATTAGGTCGTCCTGAAGGTGAGCGTCCGCCTGGTCCGCCACCACCGCCGCCAAGTGGTAATTCACTTGAGCAGGTTGATAGCGAAGAAGTTGTCAGTTATTTAGATGAGTTGTTAGCGCAATATTCTGATCAACTGGGAGAAGAAGATAAAGAAGCGATTCTAGCCTCTGTGCAAGAAAAGTTTGGTTTATCTGAAGGTGATTCGCTGTTATCGGTCACAGCGTAAATCACAAAGCGGTCATGATGACCGCTTTTTTATATCTAGCTTTATTAATCACATATTAAAGTGACGCGGTGAAAGCCTTTATTTCGTTTTGTGCAGCTTCTAAGCTTTGATCTGCACCTGGCATTGCAAGGCCTTCAGCGTAAATAAAGTTAACATCAGTCATACCCACAAAACCAAGTACATCTTTTAAGTATTTAGTTTGTGTATCCATGTCGGTGCCTTGATATACACCACCACGGGCAGCAAGTACCACTACTTTTTTGTCTTTAATTAAACCTACAGCGCCTTGCTCTGTATATTTAAATGTAATACCAGCACGAGCAATACGATCAATCCAAGTTTTGAATGTTGATGGAATACCAAAGTTATACATTGGCATACCAATGACAATCAGTTCGTTATCGTTAAGTTCAGCAATTAAATCGTCAGAAATTGCAGCAAGTAGCTTTTGCTCATCGCTACGTTCGTTTGCATCAGTCATCCAAGCAGCCATTTCTGTCTGCGTTAAGTGAGCAATCGCATTGTCGCTTAAATCGCGAGTTGTTACTGAAATTTGTTGGTTGTTAGCAAGCTGCTCAACAAATAGTTGGCTAAGCTTGGTTGAATTACCTTGTTCACCATTTAAAGATGAATTTAACACAAGTACTTTTTTCATCATGTCACCTAAGAAAACTGAAGTTGTGCAGCTATTATAATTAGCAAAAAATAAATTAATAATGCTATTAATCGAGTGTTACGTTCGTTTTAAACGAATGGAAGAGGTGTCTAATTTTTTTGAATTAGTCTTTTTTTGTAATTTAATGTTACTATTGCCGCGACAATAAAAAAGAAATGGACTTTATTATGAAGTACTTACTGCTTACTCTTTTTGCAGTGCTGAGCTTAATGCCTCGTGCTGCTGAAAACACACAACTCCCTGTAGAATCATTCGCCTCTTTACGCGCTTTTAGCCAAGTAAAATTTTCGCCAAATGGTAAAAATTTATCGTTTATTCGAAATGTAAATGGTGAGCTGGTTTTAATGGTTTATAACCGTAAAACTAAAGAAGCTGATTCTATTATTCGTTCAGATAATCATACTATTTTCTTCGATTGGTATGAATGGGCAAATGATGAGGTACTTCTTTTAGGTGCCCGCTATATTCAACGCCAATTTGGCGGCCCTAAATATACCTCTACACGTTTATATGCATATAAAATTGGTGGTGATGGCAAGGCGAAACTGGCTATAAAGCCTAACTTTAATCGTGATGAACGCCAACCGCAATTTGGTGATCAGGTAATCAGCTTTTTACCCGATAAAAAAGATAAAATTTTAGTTCAAGGTGATTTTGATGTTGCCAATGCCCCTGGCGTGTATGAACTTGATTTAAGTACACTTCGTAAGAAAAAAATTCAGCGCTCACGTAGTAAAGTGATTGATTGGACAGCAGACCGCCAAGGTAATGTGCGTATTGCCCTAAAAATGGATGAAGACGAATTTGAATATATTCTTTATGACGAAGATCGAGATAACCGTAAAACGTTATTCAAATATAAAGCATTTAGCCCTGATGTAGTGACTGTTTTGGGCTTCGATAAAGACCCTAATATTCTTTACTTCAAAGCTCTTAAAGATGGCTATGATGCGCTTTATAAAATGGACCTAACGACCATGAAAAAAGAGTTAGTGTTCAGCGATGATAATTATGACTTCGATGGTCATATATTCTATTCATCTCTTACAGGTGAAGTAGCAGGGTTTACGCACTCTCAATTAGATGAGGGGATCCGTTACTGGGATGAAGATTTAAACAACCTTTATAATGGCTTACGCGCTGTATTGCCGGCAGATAAGTTTGATATTGATATTATTGATACTAGTAAAGAACAGCGTCAATATGTGGTTTACGTTTCAGGTGAGCAAATCCCTGGTACCTATATGTTGGGTGACCGGGATTCTAACGAATTAACTGCATTTGCCTCGGCATTTCCAGATGTTGATGAAACTGTTTACAGTGGTAAAAAGAAAATTAGTTATAAAGCTCGTGATGGCTTAACTATTGAAGGGTATTTAACTCTACCTGTGGGCTACAAAGAAGGTGATAAGTTACCAACAATTGTGTTCCCGCATGGTGGGCCAATGGCTCGTGATTACGCTGGTTTTGACTATTGGACTGCGTTACTTGCTTATAATGGTTATGCAGTACTGCAACCAAACTTCCGTGGTTCAAGTGGCTATGGGCATGAATTTGAGATGGCTGCAGTTCAAGGTTTTGGTAAAGAAATGCAAGATGATTTGCAAGATGCGGCGAATTGGCTTGTTGAAGAAGGTATCGCTAATAAAGATAAAATTTGTATTGGCGGGGCAAGTTATGGTGGCTATGCTGCATTAATGGCAGTGGTTAAACACCCTGAAACATTCAAATGTGCAGCAAGCTTTGCTGGCGTTACTGATCTTGAGCGTATTGTTAGTAAAGCGCGTTATTTCACTAATAAAGAAATTGTGCGTAAGCAATTTGGAACTGATGGCGATAAACTAGAAAAAGTGTCGCCTGTTAATTTTGCAAAGCAAATTAATCGTCCGGTGCTATTGGTTCATGGCTCTGATGATAATGTAGTGCCTGTTTATCATAGTCGTGAAATGGATGATGAACTTAAAGACGAAGGCAAAGATGTTACTTATATTGAGCTCGAAGATGGCGACCATTACTTATCGCACCAGCCGTATAGAATTAAAACGTTAAAAGCGTTTTTAGAGTTCTTCGATAAGAACTTGAAAAACTAGAATTAGCAAAGAAAAAGGCGACCTAGGTCGCCTTTTTTAATACCTGATTCTGCGTCAATTTTATTTATAAGCTAATTCAGCATCAATATTGCGCATTAAGTTGGTAACCCAATTGATATATTGGCGGTGGATTTTTTTGCCATTGTAATCAAGGTTTATCGAATCTTTGTAATCAATAGAATATTCTTGCTCGTTAAACGTAATATCAACGCGTAATTGGTGTTTACGAATATCAAGTTTACCTAAGATTTGGCCTTCGGCATTTGAACGACACGTCCAGCCTAGTTTCATACATGCTTTTAAAATATTGGTTTTGATACTTTCAAGGTCATGTTGGCCAGACGCCATTTGCGGTACAGGGTTTGCGTCAAAGTTACGAATAGGCACACTGGTGCTACAAGCAGAAAGTGTAAGTAGCGTAAGAAGTGCAAGAGCTGCCTTTTTCATAGTAAGTCCTTTTTGGAGATAAAATCAGCGCGATTATGCGCTTTTTTTACTGCATGGTCTAGGCATCGGGTAAAAACCACGCACTAATTGCACCAAGTAAGCCTAAGATACTGTAGAAAAAAATTAACTCAGCAGTCGTTAAGTAGGTATTTAGTAAGCCGACGCTACCTAGCAGTAATAATATAACTCCGATCACCGTATTACTAACAGAGACATAGTCAGTGCGCTTGTTTCCTTCAGCCATATCAACAAGGTAGGTTTTACGACCAAGGCGAACCCCTTGATGAGCTACGGTGAGTAAAAAATAACAGAGCGGTAATAGCCAAAATTCATTGAGCGTTTGTGGGCTCAGATAAGCAACTAAATAAACGGCGAAACCGTTGAGGGTGACGAGCATTGCAGCAAACACTAATACCTTGCGGCTCGATAAATCACTTAGTCGACCCCAGATAGGCGCAGAGACTAAGCTGGCAAGCCCAGAAAGCGCCATAAACGTAGCAAGTAGTGAAAAGTCGAAAGCCTGTTCACTAGCAAGAACGATATAAAACGGGGCGCTCAAAGCAGAACATAGCAACAACGCACGAGTGATAATAAAGTGAGCAAATTGTTTATCTTGGTAAAGCAGTTTTAATTTTGATAAAGCATGCAGAAAGCCGTTTTCAGCGCCCTCGGTTGCACCCTTGTATTCTTGAATGCGGCTATAACTGAGCGCTGCAAACAGCCACATTAAAGCGGCCAGCATTAAAGCAACATACACCCCATTTTCATAGCCAAGGCTTTGTAGATACCATAAACCAAGACCAAATGTGAGCGTTGCAAATCCTGCAAAACTCGCAGCAAGACCGCTAATGCTGCCTCGTTGTTGTTTAGGTATGACCTTGCCTAATACATCTTTTGCAGCAATGGAATTAAAGCCACGAGCAAGGCTAAAGATAATCAAAATAGCGATGATAGCAAAACCTGCCGTTGCACCTTGAAGTGTTAAAGCACAAATAAGCATGCCTACAATACACAAGGCTTGCACTATGGCGCCAATCACCCAAACCCACTTTCTGACAGGCAGCCTACGAATAGCACTTGCGATGGCCAGTTGTGGCAACATTGAGCCTGACTCACGAATAGGCACAAGCCAAGCAATAAAACTACTTGGTACATTAATGCTCTGTAAAAGCCAAGGCAGGGTCACTTTAGGGTTTAACAGGGCATCTGCAAACTTACTAAATAGTTGGCTTACTAATAAGGTAAGAAAATTGCCGGGCACTACTTTACAAGCAGCTTCATCAATTGCTTTGCAGGCACGGGCATCCTCGGTGTTACTGAGGCGTTGGTAGATATCTTCTTTACTGAGCTTTTGCATACTTTTTATTTTTATGAAAAAGGGCATTTAAGCCCTTAAAAATCTTCCTTAGAGTGGCGCTCTGCTAACTGCTCAGCTTCATCACCCCATGTTTTGTTTACTCTGCGACCTCGTTTTACAGCAGGGCGGCGCTCAATTTGTTTTGCCCAGCGCATCACATGACTATATGACTCAACATCTAAAAACTCTGCCGCATCATATAAATTGCCAAGTACCAAGCTGCCATACCAAGGCCAAATAGCGATATCGGCAATTGAATATTCGCTACCAGCCATGTAGTCATGGTCGCTTAAATGGCGGTTTAATACGTCTAACTGGCGTTTTACTTCCATGGTGAAACGGTCAATTGGGTACTGCATTTTGAATGGTGCATAACTATAAAAGTGACCGAAGCCTCCGCCTAAGTAGGGGGCAGAGCCCATTTGCCAAAACAGCCAATTACGACATTCTGTTTTACTGGCGTGATCGCTTGGGATCAGCGCATCAAATTTCTCAGCCAAGTATTGTAAAATTGCACCTGACTCAAACACGCGAGTAACGGGCGTGGTACTGTGGTCCATTAAGGCTGGGATTTTTGAATTAGGGTTAACACTGACAAACCCTGAAGAGAATTGATCACCATCGCCAATTTTAATTAAAAATGCATCGTAGTCAGCTTCATCAATACCAAGCTCTAATAGTTCTTCGAGCATGATAGTCACTTTTTGGCCGTTTGGTGTCGCAAGTGAGTAGAGTTGGAGATCGTGTTTACCAACGGGCAAGTCTTGCTCGTGGGTTGCACCTGAGACCGGACGATTAGTCTTCGCCCATTCACCACCGTTTTCTGCATCCCATTGCCACACTTTAGGTGGCGTATAACTGTCGGTATTACTCATTGAAACTCCTAAATTGTGCTTTAATGAATGTCATTACTAGACTACCATCCTAGTTGATCAGATAGAGCAAGGGAAGTACAGTTATTAATTATGAATAACAAGGAGGATGACATGAAAAAGCATGGTTTAGCCATTGGCCTTGAGCGAACTGGCACGACTTTTTATCTCACAATTAAAGTAGTCGGAAAGCTTACCCACGAGGATTATAAAACTCTCACTCCTCTTATAGATAATGCTGTAGCGGCAGTTCCGAGTGCAAAAATAAGAGCCTATGTTGATATTACTGAGTTAGAAGGCTGGGAGTTACAAGCGGCGTGGGATGATTTTAAGTTAGGCCTTAAACATAACAAAGAGTTTTGCCGTATAGCTGTGCTTGGTAATAAAAACTGGCAACAAGTGGCAAGCAAAGTGGGTAACTGGTTTATCAGTGGCGAAGTGAAATACTTTGAAGACCTGATTATTGCCACTGAGTGGTTACACGAATAAGGAGTTAAGTGATAGAAAACAGTCAATTAAAGGTGGCGACGTTTAATTTATATAATTATTTATCGCCACCTGACGCATTTTATGATTTTCAGCGCATTTATAGCGCTGAGCAGTGGGCCAAAAAGCAGCGCTGGTTGGCTGATTACCTTAAAAATCAGCAGCCAGATATCATTGGCTTTCAAGAAGTGTTCAGTATCAATGAGCTAAAACAACAAGTTAACGCAGAGGGTTACCCCTATTTTGCAGTCGTTGATGAGCCAACGGTGATTGATGACTTTATTTATCGCGATCCGGTTGTGGCTATTGCCTCACGCTATAAAATTGTTGCTGTCAGTCAGGTTGAGGCAGAGCAAGATGATATTTTAGCGATGGGCTTGAGCGATAATTTTAACTTTAGCCGCAGTATTATTCGCGCGACACTTGAAGTACCTCACTTAGGACACGTCGATTGCTATGTAGTGCACTTTAAATCTAAGCGCAGCATGCTCCATCACCAAGAGGATGAAAGCCAAAGCGAACAGCAAAACTTAGTTATGCAGTTAAAATCGCAAGTTCTTGGACGCTGGGCATCAAGCATGCAGCGTGGCAGTGAAGCAGCGCTGTTACTCGTAGAAATCATTAAGCGCAGAGCGCACACTAATAACCCTGTGATTGTGATGGGGGACTTTAATAATGAGTTACACGATGGCGTGCTTAACCATTTAATCGCTGACCACCTTCGTTTTAGCGGTCATAGGCAAAATAGCCCATCTCGTTCAGAGTTTAAACTACAAGATAGTTGGCAACTCTATCAGCGCCATGTTGTCACCGAGAACGACAGAGAAGCCACCCACTATTTTGGCAGTAGCAGCTCAGTATTTGATTATATTTTGTTATCCCGTGAGTTTGATGCCGGGTTTCAGGGTAGCTTTTTTGAGGTGGTTGATTATCACACCTATGATCAGCACTTGATCAACCCCCAGTTTGCCTATGATGATCAAAGTACCGACCATGGCGTTGTGATGGTGACAATGAAGTTGAGAGACTAGAAGCTAATAGCTTTCAGCTTTCAGCTTTCAGTTTAAAGCTTAGGTCTCTTTTGCTTATCACGCTTTGCCATAATATAGCCGATGAATGCGCCGCTAATTGCGCCGAATAAATGGCTTTCGAATGAAATATGAATGCGCTGCGGGAAGACACCCCAAATCAGGCCGCTGTATAACACAACAACCGCAATACTGATTAAAATGGCTTTGAATGAGCGGTGCATAATGCCGTAGCTAATTAAGTAGCCCCATAAACCGTAGATAACACCACTTAGTCCTACATGAATATTGCTGCGGCCAAATAGCCATACTAATAACCCACCAATGAGCGCTGTGCCTGCAAACACCAGCCAAAAGCGTTTTACGCTAAATTGGCAAACTAGCCAGCCGAGAATCGCAAATGGCACTAGGTTACTAAAAAGGTGTGCCCAGCCACCATGTAAAAATGGCGCAAAAAACACCCCCGATAAACCAGACATTTGTCTTGGCAAAATACCTAAGCCGTTTAAGTTTATGCCGGGTAGGGTATTAATTATTTGCAGTACCAAGCACACCAGCATAATGCCTAAAATTGCGAATCGCTTACTACTAATAGGAGGAATTTTGACAGCTTTTTTTTCAGTCATGATGAGAAGCTCTTAAATCAATGTGACCGAATGAGTATAACTTATTAAAAGTGAAGGTAAACACCTTGATATGCAAGGTGTTTACTAAAGGTCTAGGGCATGTTGACTTATTTTAACCTAATTTGGTTAATAGTTTTTTCGCAGCAAGCTCTGAACTTGCAGGGTTTTGCCCTGTGATTAGTAGGCCATCTTCAATCGCAAGCTCGCCCCAATCATCGGTTTTTTGATACTGACCACCTTGTTTGATTAGCTCATCTTCAACAAGTAATGGCACAACATTGGTAAGTTGTACGGCGTCTTCTTCTGAATTACTAAAGCCGGTTACTTTTTTATCAAATACCACAGATTTACCAGCTGCATTTTTCGCATTCAGTAATACTGCACTGGCGTGACATACTGCACCCACTGGCTTCTCTGAATTAATAAATTGCTCAATTAAGCTAATTGAATCTTGGTTATCAACTAAGTCCCATAGCGGACCATGGCCACCAGGGTAAAATACCGCATCAAAATCATCGGCTTTAACTTCAGCCAGAGGTTTAGTGTTAGCCATTAAAGTTTTTGCCGCACTGTCTTGCTCAAAACGTTTTGTGGCATCGGTTGCTGCATCAGGGGCTGCACTGTTTGGATCAACCGGAGGTTGGCCACCTTTAACAGAGGCTAAAGTTACCTCTACACCAGCATCAATAAAGGCGTAGTAGGGCGCCGCAAATTCTTCAACCCAAAAGCCTGTTTTATGGCCTGTATCGCCAAGCTCATCGTGTGAAGTGAGTACCATTAAAATTTTCTTAGCTGACATAGTGAATCCCTTTTTGTGTATTAAACATCGTTGATAACACTATAGGGGTGAAAATAGAGTTAAACAACGCAGATAAATTTGACTTCATTGGTTTAATAATTGATACAATTATTCAGGTTAGATTAGGAGTTTGTATGAAAGTATCGTTTGAGCAATTAAAAAGCATGGTGGTGTTTGCCCACATTGTGCAGCAAGGCAGCTTAACTAAAGCAGCTCAGCAACTTGGTTTATCAAGGGCTGTTGTTAGTTATCACTTAAAGAAATTAGAACAGCAACTAAAGCTTACCTTGCTTAACCGCTCAACGCGTACCATGACCCTCACCGAAGCAGGTATGGCTTATTATGAACGTTGTCAGGCTATCACCGAGCACGCTGAGGCAGCTAACTTACACCTTGAAAACTTAAAGAGTGAACCGGTTGGGGTTATTAAATTGAGTTGCCCGGTGAATGTAGGCTTGCAACTTGTGGTACCAGCACTGGCTCAGTTTAAGCGTTTGTATCCGAAAATTGATATTGATTTACAGCTTAGTGATGATGTGGTTGATATCATCAAAGAAGGCTACGACTTAGCGATTAGAGGCGTGGCCCTTGAAAGCTCAAGCTTACAAGCCTCTAAACTTGCAAGTATGGCTACTTGCTTATGTGGCTCAGTCGATTACTTTACAAAATACCCTATACCAAAGAGCATCGCCGATTTAGCGGAGCATACATGGGTGGTGTATCAACCAAGTAGTGCTGTTGTCACGCTAGAAAAAGATAAACGCCGCTTTGAGGTGGCAGTTAGTGGTGGCATAAGTACCAACAACGCTGCTGCACGAACTGCCTTTGTAGAAGCTGGGCATGGCTTAGCGAAAATCCCAGTTTATGATGCATTGCCAAGGATCAAAGCAGGATTGTTACGCACAATCTTAGATGATTACAAAACTGCTGATATTGAACTTTATGGCGTATTCCCGCCAGGGGCGGCGGGAAGTAAAAAGCTGCGGGTTTTACTTGATTACTTGAAGGATTATTTTACTAATCAAGTAGCCACTATGACGATTTAAACAAGTGTGCGATTAAATAAAGCGACTGCTTGTTGATACATGCTGATGGCAAGAGCTGGGTCGTATCGGTCGCCTTCGTCGCGCATAAACGCATGTTGGGCGTTCACTTCTTGCCACTGGTAATTAATGCCTGTTGCCACCGCTTGTTGGTAAATTTTAAGGCGGCCTTCTTTTGGTACATGTGGGTCTTGTTTACCCCAAACAAAGTGGATCTCACCTTTAATATCTGCCATGCGCTCAAATGAGTTATTACCTGCTTGTGCTGGTAAAGTATCGCTGTGTATATCTGTCGCGTATAAACAAAAAGCGGCTTTGATACTTGGGTTTAATGCAGCACGGTATGCAAGGTGACCACCAATACATACGCCCATCGCACCTACATTTCCTGTGCAGTATTCTTGCTGACGTGCAAATGCAATTAAGGCGTCAGTATCTGAGTCATGGCTCTCAAGCGGTTTTGCCCATTTGTCGGCATTGCCTTTGTCTTTACCAGCATCATCATAGGCAAGTACTGTCCCAATAGGATTTAACTCATGAAAAACTTCTGGCACTAACACGACAAAACCATGACCAGCAAGTATTGCCGCAGAGCGTGCAATTGGTGCTGTTTCTTGGAAAATCTCAGAATAGAAGATAATACACGGGTATTTACCTTCTTCTACAGGACGATAAATACTGGTGCGCATTACACCTGTGTTAGTCGCTATGTCGTGGCTATGGTGCTGAATAATCATGTTTATCCTTGTAAAAAACGGTTTAGCTAATAATACCTCAGCTCCACCTTTTGGACGAGTAAAAGCCCTTGAAATTTATTGATGCTCAGTTAACTCTCTGAGGCAGGATACTGCATACAGCTTGCGTAATAGGTAAGAGTAGCAGGCCAGTCAGAGAAAATAGCCATTACACCAATTTGCTTAGCAAGCACGTCTATCACATTCATCATTTGCCCATCTTGTTTAATTACACGGGCAATCGACTGGTAATAATAACCACCGCCATTATTTAATGGACCAGAGCGCTCTAAACTCCAAGTAATGATGTTCAGTCCAGCTTGTTTAGCTTTAATAGCATAAAGGGAAGGCACGATTGCACCTGACTCATCAAGGCTCAAAAGCATCCACATTGGCGGTGCGATAATGCGTACTCCATCGTTATATAGAGCCTGCATTGATGGCTGCCAAGTTGTTTCATCCATGGCATCAAAGTCTGCTTGCTCATCTCGGCCATCAAGATAAATACTGTTGTTTGCAAATTCAGGGTGATTGTTTAGCCAATACTTCACATCTTCAAGATTAAATGATTGAGGATAAACATCTTGGCTATTCACACCTAAAGCTCGGTACTCATCAAGCATTTTTTGCGCATAATCTTGCTGGCTAAAACCGTTAAATGGCATGCTAACTTCTGGGCTTTTTAGTTCGGGTGTCATTTTTACACCCAGTGATTTGAATAACTCAATGCTTTGCTGGTGGGTCATTACGGTGCCACTGTTTGCGTATAAATCAGTGCGCCAGCTTGGTGTGCCTTGCATATATTCTGCGACCGTTTTGGCATTTGCATTGGCACCATCCATTTTAGCTTTTAAGGTTAAAAACTCAGCTTGGGTGATATCGCTGGTGCAGCATTTAGCATGAGCTGGTTGGCCGTCTTTGGCCGGGGTAAAAGGTTGGCTGCATTTTGCAGCGAGCTCAGGAATCGCTAAAATGTTGGTAGTAGTGTGTAAATCACACTGTGAATGGCGACACACGAGTTGTTTGTCTTTAGTAAAGGCGACGTCACATTCAAGTACGCCTGCGCCCATTCTTGCAGCGGCTAAATATGACTCTTTGCTGTGCTCAGGAAACTGCATGGGGGCACCGCGATGACCAATTACAAAATCAGTTTTGTAAAAAGGGTCATTACCGCAGGCAGCAAGTTGCTGCTTTAAAGGCCCATCTGTCATCTTGTCGATTAAATAGTAAGGCCTTGCACCCACTTGCACTGCCTGATCCATAGGCAGATTCTTACAGCCTTGAATAACGAAAACTAAACAACATAAAACCAGTGCGCGCATAACAGCATCCCTCTAATCGAATAGAGTTTAGCCTATCATGACTCCGTGGCAGTTTTATTAAGTTTCTGATTTATAATAAGTGCTAATAAGATAATCGCTGCGCCGATAGCAAGCTTGATGATATCGGCATCACGATTCCAAATCACAATGTTAACGATGATCCCAGCTGGGATCAGTAGGTTATTCATTACGGCCAAGGCACCTACATTGACAATAGTCGCGCCCTTATTCCACGCGAAATAACCAAGCCCTGAAGCAATCGTGCCTAAGTAAATTAACACGCCCCATTGTGTCGTTGTGGTGGGTAGCTTACTGGTATCACCAAATAAGCCGTAACAAATCAGTGCGACAATTAAAGCGCCAATAAAGAACCAAGCAAACACCCGAGAGTGAGGGAGTTGCTCATCTTGCATTAAACGTTTGTAAGTTACTTGACCGGTAGCAAAGCAAATATTGGCAGCCTGAACCATTAACATACCAATAAGATAGTTTTCATCGACGCCTTCATAGCGAATAGCAACGGCGCCTAAAATAGCTAGCATTGCGGCGAATAAAAACTTTGCATTAAAACGTTTTTCAAGCAAATCGTTTAACAAAGTGATGTAAAGTGGCGTCATTACCGTGAATAGCAGTACCTCGGGCACACTGAGGTACAAAAACGAATGGTAATAGAAGCTGTACATCACACCAAGTTGTACTGCGCCTATTGCCATGAGCTTTAGGGCTAAGGCTTTAGGGGTTTTACGCCAGTGCAAAAAGGGCAAAAACACGCAAGTTGCCAAGCCGATGCGCATTAAGACACTAAACCATGCATCTACTTGGCCTGCTAAATAAACACCAATAAGACTAAACGAAAAGGCCCAAAGTAGGGTTACAGCAAATAAGTAGGTCATGTTTGATTAATTTGTAATTTTAAAAATTGCACTATAACAAAAAGCCCGCATTAATTGCGGGCTTTCATCATTTTGCGAATAATTTTAGATTATTCAACTAAACCACGACGCTTTAATAGTGCGTCTGTTGTTGGTTTTTGACCACGAAACTCAATGTAGCTTTGCATTAAGTCGCGGCTATTACCTTTAGATAAAATCTCTTTACGGAAATTATCACCGTTTTCACGTGTTAAACCACCTTCTTCGGTCATGTGTGCAAACGCATCTGCTGCGAATACTTCAGTCCAAAGGTAAGCGTAATAACCCGCTGAGTAACCACCGGCAAAGGTGTGGCTGAAGTAGCAAGACTTATAGCGTGGTGGTACTGGGTAGTAAGCAATACCGTGCTTGTCTAATGCATCATGTTCAAACTTTTGAACGTCTGTAATGTCAGCATCAACACCAAATGAGTGCCATTCCATATCAAGCAGTGCCGCAGCTAAATACTCAGTTGTATCAAAGCCTTGGTTGAATTTTTGTGACTCAAGTACTTTATTTAAAAGCGCTTGTGGAATTGGTTCACCTGTTTTGTAGTGCTTGGCATAGTTTGCAAGTACTGTTGGTTCAATATTCCAGTCTTCATGTGCTTGTGAAGGGAATTCAACGAAGTCACGAGCAGTTGCTGTACCCGCTAAGCTTGGGTATTTAACATCAGAGAATAAACCGTGTGCAGCGTGACCAAACTCATGGAACATAGTCGTTACTTCAGAGAAAGTCATAAGTGTAGGTTGACCTTCAGCTGGCTTAGGAATGTTCTGTGCGTTGTAGATCACAGGCATAGTGTCTTTAAGGCCGCTTTGGCTAACATAAGCACTCATCCATGCACCACCACGTTTACCTTCACGTGCGTAAGGGTCCATGTAGAATAGACCGATAGCGCTACCGTCTTCGTTAAATACTTCAAACACCATGACGTCTTCGTGATAAACCGGTAAGTCTTTACGCTCTTTAAAGGTAATGCCGTAAAGTTTATTCATCGCAAAGAATAAACCGTCGTGGATCACTGACTGCATTTCAAAGTAAGGCTTAACTAAAGCAGGGTCTAAGTCGTACTTCTCTTGGCGAACTTTCTCAGCGTAAAACGCCCAGTCCCAAGGTTGAAGCGCAAACGTTTCACCTGACTTTTTAATTACTTGTTGGATTTGCTCTGCTTCAGCTTCTGCTTTAGCAACCGCTTTCGGTGCTAAGTCATCAAGGATGCCGTAAACATTTTCAGTTGTTTGCGCCATACGATTAGTCATTACATACGAAGCCCAATCTTTATAACCAAGTAATGCCGCTTTTTCTGCACGTAGTTTAGTTTCTTTGATGATGATAGGGCTGTTTGTTGCTTGTGCACGCGTTGAAGAAGTTGTCCAAATCTTTTCACGAAGCTTGCGGTTTTCAAGGCTTTGTAAGATAGGTTGGCGAGTCGTGTTCACCAATGTGATCATGTAACCTTCTTTACCTGCTTTTTTAGCAGCAGCTGCAAGGCTTGCAATTTCACCTTCAGATAAACCCGCTAATTCACTTTTATCTTTAACTAAAATCACATCTTCTTTAAATGATTTTAAGATGTTTTGTGAAAACTCAGTTGAAAGCTTGGCAAGCTCTGCGTTGATTTCACGCATTTTTGCTTTTTCAGCTTCAGTTAGTTTTGCACCCGCGTTAACGAACTTTTTGTAGTAGTAATCAACAAGGCGTTGATCTTCAGCATTTAAAGATGCTTTGTTGTCGTAAATGCTTTGTACGCGAGCAAATAAAGCTTTGTTTAGGTAAATGTCATCAGTGTGAGCTGACATAATCGGCGCCATTTTCGCGGCGATACGTTGGTACTCACTGTCAGAGATTAAACCTGATAAGTTAAAAAATGCCGCAGATGTGCGGTCTAATAGCTCACCAGAGAACTCCATTGCAACAAGGGTATTTTCAAATGTTGCTGGTTCTGGGTTGTTTGCAATCTTTGCAATTTCAGCTTTTTGCTGTGCGATGCCTGCTTCAAACGCTGGCTCGTAGTCTTTGGTCGAAATTTTATCAAACTCAGGGGCCATGTATTGTAAAGGGCTTGGCTTGAAAAGAACGTTTTCAACATTAGCTGTTTGTGTTTCAGCGGCAGTTTCAACTTGAGTTTGAGTGTCGGCTTGTTGTGAACTACAAGCAGATAATAAAAGCACACTAGCAATCGTAGTTGCTACTAAGGTCTTACGCATGAGAGCTCCAAAAATGTGGATAAATTTTTTCTAACTTACCAAATTTTTGGCTAGAAACAATCAAGTTTGTCGTTTGATTGGGGAATTTGAACGCAAATAATGTGATTGAGAGGATAAATGTGTGTAAAAAGCCATCAATTGTTTATTAATGGCTCACTTAAGTAAAAAGTGGCACTAGCTGCCAGTTTAAATCTTGATGGTAATAAGTCACCATAGATTAGTTGTAACCCAACACAAACTTTTTCTCTGAGCCAAAGCTCTCTGGCATAGCGTTGCCAAACTCTTTGTTAATTAAATTCAGTGAGTGTTCTTGCTCAGCAAGTAAGTTTAAGATGCGGTTACGGTACTCCAAACTTGATTCAAATAAGTTTAGATCAACCAAGGGTTGTAAAGTGGCAAGTTTTTGTGTGAGTGTCATTTGTGACATTGTGTTCTCCTCGTGCTATTCAAAGCCTGTGAAACCTCAAGCTCTCTATGTATATAGCAGCTGTAGTCTAAAATAGTTAATAATTAGCGCATATTGCGCATAAAGAACTTAGTATTTACCAAGTTTTCACCTATTATGCCGTGCTAAACTTAGTCACAACTGAACCAAACTGATTTTTACTAGGAATGTTAATTTATGACCCTTGTTGATCTGCAATCTGCATTATCGTTTGTATTGTTCACCTACAATGATGTGCAAATTACTGTACTAAAAGTAATTCAAGTGCCTTTGGCGCTGTTTTTAATGTGGTTTGTGGTTACCTGGATTGGTCGATTAATTAAAAAAGCATTACTGGCAAAAAACCTAGGCCCTGACGCGGTTCACTTATTTACCCGTATTTACCTTGTTGTGACCATCGCAGTGCTTGTGTTTACCTCGCTAGAGGTACTCAATATTCCTCTAACGGCGTTTGCATTTGTTTCTGGTGCCATTGCGATTGGTGTTGGTTTTGGTGCACAAAACATTATCAATAACTTCATTAGTGGTTGGATTTTAATGTGGGAGCGACCAATTCGTATTGGTGATTTTTTAGAAGTGGGCACAGCTAAAGGAGTCGTTGAGACAATTAATACTCGCTCAACCCGTATCCGCCGTAACGATGGTGTGCATATGCTGGTACCAAATAGCCAGTTATTAGAAAACACAGTAACTAACTGGACCTTAATTGACCGTAATGCCCGTTCATTTGTGAATGTTGGCGTTGCTTATGGTTCAGACGTGGTGCTTGTAGAGAAGCTGATGAAGCAAATTCTTGATGATCACCCAGCCATTTTAAAAACACCTGCATCATCTGTGTTATTTGATGACTTTGCTGATAGCTCTTTAACTTTTAGCGCTATTTTCTGGGTGTGTGCTGAATCAGAAGCCCCGCTTCGCCAAGTGCGCAGTGAGCTGCGTTTTAGCATTTATAAAGTATTTGCTGAAAATAACATTACCATCGCATTCCCGCAGCGCGATATTCATATCGATGGTGAGATAGCTTTAACAAGGCGTAATAACCAAAAATAAAAAAAGCGGCTTAGCCGCTTTTTTTATGCTCGTTCATTGAGTTTTTTTAGCTTCATAGCAAGCAACACCATCATTATGCCAAATACGATGGCATAGGTTGCAACTAGCCAAAGTAGGGTGATTATGCCCGCGCCAGGGTTAAATATCAGATAACCACCAAAGATAATCGAAATAATACCGCTACCAATTAACAGCCATTCATTACTGATCTCTTTGCGTAGCTTACTCGCAATCAATATTTCAATCACTCCGATAGCAATGGCCCATGCGGCAATAAAGTACAGCATTAAGATAGCTGTTACGTTGGGAGCAAACAGGGTTACAAGTGCAGCAGCAATTGAAATTAAACCACCCACTAATAGCATCCACCAAAGTGGGTTTTCATTTTTTGAAGCAATAGCTAACCAAGTTCTAATGGCACCATCGACAAAAAAGTAAGCGGCGAAAATAAACATCAGAATCGCTAATGAGGCTTCTGGGGCAAACCAACCACATAAGCCAAAAACGATGGCAATGGCACCGTGGATCATTAATGATGACCAATGGGGGATCAGTGAACTTGAGATTTGCATAATAGTATCCTTTGCTTAAGTCTCTATATAACTAACATTTCAGTGCTTGCTTGCAAAGATTTTTAATTATTTTTTGTACAGTTACACAAACCATGCTCTAATTTAATTAGCTGATTATTTCAGCGATTTAATGTTTATCGAACAAGGAATAGAGTGTGAGCCGTTGTAATACCAAGTTTTCATTACAATTTAGTAAGTTATTAGTGTGTTTTTTACTGTTGTTTAATGCGCCATTATGGGCAACAACCACACCAGAAGTGACCGTTAAATCTTTAATTGATAAAGACAACAAGGAAGAGCAAGCCGAACAAAAACCGGCCAAACAAGAATCTGAAACAAATACACCTGCTACAACGGAAAAAGTGCAGGAGCCTCTTGAAGATGACTTACCCTATGATGCGTTTGACCGAATTACGCCACGCAGCTCCATGCAGGGGTACTTAAAAGCGGCCCGGGACCGCGATTTTGAACGTGCAAGCCATTATCTTGATTATCGTAACTTACCCAAAGACGTTGAGGCATTAGGAAAAATCCAGCTTGCTGAAAGTTTATCTGTGGTACTTGATCGTACCTTATGGGTCGATGTTGATAACTTGAGCAATAAGCCTAAAGGAAAACAAAAAGAAAGCGTGCCTAGTTATCGTGATTTGGTTGGAGAAATCAGCACTTCACAAGGTAAGGTGCAAATTTTATTGCAAAGTGTACCGGATGATAAAACAGGTAATCGGATCTGGAAAATATCGAATGCCACCGTAAGTCAAATTCCTTTACTCACCAAAGAGTATGGCTATAACCGAGTCGGTGAGTGGCTTTACAATAACCTGCCAGACATAGAGTTTTTAGGGGTGATGCTTTGGCAGTGGATTTATTTTGCCTTCACATTTGTTCTGTTTTTAGCGGTCGCGATTATCATAACCCGCCTAATTACGTTTGTTCTCGCACACTTAAAAGTCCCTGTAGAAAAAGATGTTATTGGTTTTATTAATGGGCCAGTTAGCCTGTTACTTGCAGTATTTATGGCGCGTTCATTGAACGACCAATCTAATGTAACTATTGCTGTGATGGCGCTATTCCATGGCGCGACCGTATTATTGATCGCTTGGGGCTGGATTTGCCTACGGGCAGTTGATCTTGCCAAACACAGATTAAGCCAGCGCTTTATTAGACAAGATAAACCACAAGCGATTTTCTTATTACGCCCTATAAGTAATGTAGCTAAAACCCTGATTGTCATTTCGTTGCTATTCATGTGGTTTGAAAACTTAGGCTTTAATGCCACTACCTTACTGGCAGGTTTAGGTATTGGTGGCCTTGCAATTGCCCTTGCAGCGCAAAAAACTGTTGAGAATATCATTGCAGCAATCACCTTATATATTTCTGCACCAGTAAAAATAGGTAGCTTATGTAAGTTTGGCAGCCAGTTAGGCACGGTAGAAGAGATAGGGCTAAGAGCGACGCGAATTCGAACGCTTGATCGTTCAGTTATCTATGTAGCGAATGCAAAGTTTGTTGATATGCAGCTTGAGAATGTTTCGGAACGGGAGCGTATTTCTTATCGACCTAAATTGATGCTCAGTGCCAATACTAAGCAACAAAACCTAATGTCGTTTATGCAAGCCCTAAGAGAGCTTTTAGAGCAACATAAGCACATTGCCTTTGAGCCTTGCCGTGTTCGCTTTAAAGGCTTCACGCCTTGGGCTTTACAAGTGGATGTACTAAGCTACGTAGAGACCGTCGACTTTGCTTTTTATATGGAAGTAATCGAAGAGTTAAACTTAGCAATCTTAGGCTTATTAAATGAGCATGAATGTGAATTAGCTAACCCAGAATTCGCACGTGTGACTGATTAGTTGCTAAAAAAGGGGTAAATGAAAGCGGCTCTCATTTGTACATAATGTCTACACATTGTTGCAATTAGATGCACAGGACATATGTCCGCTTTAGTGAAAAATAATTGCATAAAATCTTCTAAATGTGGCGATGTTGCCGCTAATTGTTGTAAAAAAATTGTATATTTCTAATTTTTAATGCAGTAAAAGTGTCATAAAGTGTTATAATCGTCAGCGTTCGTTCAGCCTCTTTACTTCGTTTTGCACTCTCGAACTAGAGGTCCGCGCAGCTTATTACAAGGCGCGAAAAATTGGCCGAGCCCGTCAAATGAATTGACGCAACATCATCACCGTTGAATAAGAGTGCATAAAAAAGGTTAAAACCCGACATGAAAGCAATGAAAAGATCTACGTTAGCAACACTTATCAATGCAACGTTGTTCTCTGCCGTAGCAGGTACTTCATTTTCAACTCTTGCTGCCGACGAAGCGACAGCAGAAAAAAACAACCAACTAGAAGTTATTCAAATCACCGCTCGTAAACGTGTAGAAAACGCTCAGGAAGTACCTGTAGCTGTATCTGCATTACAAGGTGACAGCTTAGACGCTTACAGCTCAGCTGGTATGGATATTCGTTTTATGAATGCGAAGATCCCAAGCTTATCAATCGAATCTTCGTTTGGTCGTTCTTTCCCACGCTTTTATGTTCGTGGTCTAGGTAACACTGACTTTGACCTAAATGCTTCTCAACCAGTTTCGTTAGTTGTAGACGAAGTTGTTCAAGAGAACGCAATCTTAAAAGGTTTCCCTGTATTTGACGTAGCACGTGTAGAAGTTCTACGTGGCCCACAAGGTACTTTATTCGGTCGTAACACACCGGCTGGCCTTGTTAAATTTGATACAGTTAAGCCATCACAAGAATTTGAAGGCTATGGCTCAGTTTCTTACGGTAGCCGTGGCGCAGTTGATTTTGAAGGTGCTGTTGGCGGTGGCCTAACAGACCGTTTATCAACGCGTGTTTCTGTACTTTGGCAAGAAAAAGACGATTACATCGATAACCGTGCACCTGGTTTTGAACAAGATGACGTTTTAGGTGGTTACACTGAAAAAGCGGCACGTGTTCAGTTCTTATATGAAGGTGACGATTTCACAGGTCTTTTCAACTACCACGTTCGTGATATGGACGGTACGCCAATCGCATTCCGTGGTAACGCTATTAAAGCAGGCACAAACGATTTAGCTGATAACTACGAACATGATGTGGTTTACCACGATGCTGCTTCTCGTGCGACACAACAAGTTGAGTCTCAAGGCGCAAGCTTAAAGCTTGAGTGGGATATCAATGATTTAACTCTTACGTCAATCTCTGCATGGGAAAGCGCTGAAATCTATTCTCGCGCTGACATCGACGGTGGTTACGGTGCAAGCTACTTACCAGATATGGGCCCAGGTTTTATCCCGTTCTATTCTGAAAGTGCTGACGGTATTCCAGATCAAGACCAATACACGCAAGAACTTCGTTTATCTAGCAACTATGCTGGCGACGTAAACTTCCAAGTAGGTGTTTTCTACTTTGATGAAGCGCTAACAATCGAAAACTTCAGCTACGACACTTATGGTTCAACACCAGGTGAGTTAAACGGCTATGTTATCCAGCAGCAAGATACCAAAGCATGGGCGGTATTCGGTTCATTAGATTACACAATCACTGATGACTTAAAAATCACTGCAGGCCTTCGTTACTCAGATGACGAAAAAGAGTTCTCTGCAAACCGTACTTTAAGCCCAGCAGGTGGCGGTGCGTTATTCCTAACAGAAAATCCAAGTGACGACCACGTTAGCTGGGATTTATCTGCTAACTACAAGATCAACGACGACGTAAACTGGTACGCGCGTGTTGCTAACAGCTTCCGTGCACCAAGTATCCAAGGTCGTATCTTATTCGGTGATGAAGTAACTGTTGCTGAGTCTGAAACTGTGACGTCTTTCGAAACAGGTATCAAATCAGACGTACTTGACGGCCAAGGTCGTGTAAACGCAACTGTGTTCTACTACACAATGGATGACCAACAATTAACAGCTGTAGGTGGTGGTGCAAACTTCAACCGTTTAGTTAATGCCGATAAGACAACTGGTTACGGTTTTGAGTTAGACACTGAGTGGGTATTAACTGACAACCTAAACGCTACATTTAACTTAAGCTACAACAACACTGAGCTTGATGATAAAGACCTAGCCGTTGACGTGTGTGCGCAGTGTACTGTAACAAACTCATTAAACAGCGCAGGTCAAGCTATCCTTGATGGTAACAGCTTACCGCACGCACCTGAGTGGATCTCTAACCTTACATTACGCTATAGCCGCGAAGTAGCTGACGGTGAATTCTTCACTTACGCTGACGTGTCTTACCGCAGCGAAATCAACTACTTCTTATACGAGTCAGTTGAGTTTGAAGGCAAGCCATTAACTGAAGTAGGTTTACGTTCAGGTTATGCTTGGGCTGAAGGCGACAACGAATATGAAGTATCAGCATTCGTTCGTAACATGTTCGACGAGCAGCAATCAATCGGTGCTATCGACTTTAATAACAACACAGCAATGGTGAACGAAGAGCGTTACATCGGTGCTGAGTTCAAAGTAAGCTTCTTCTAAGCTGAAATAATAAGTCCTATTAAAACCCGCTGTATAGCGGGTTTTTTCGTTTATAATCGCGTTGGTAACTGCTAAAGTGGCAGGATTAATTGAAGAGAAAGAGAATAACTATGGCTGGATTTTGGAACTACCGTGTAATTTTTTGTGAAGCAACAAAAGATGAAGCGGCACAATATCAAATTCATGAAGTTGAATATAACTTAAATGGTAAAGTGACTAACTGGTCAGAAACCGGTGCAGCACCATTTGGTAATACAGTCGAAGAACTTGAAGCAGATGCAGATCGTTTAAAAACAGCGTTTTCTAAGCCGGTTTTAAAAGTGGTAAGAAAGCAACGTGGCTACGAGCTGGTTGATGTAGAAACAGGCGAAGAAGCTTTTGCTGAGCCACCTGCGGGCTTAACTGAATAATCATATTTAAAGGTGCCTATGGCACCTTTTTACTTTGAAGGAATGAGGATGACTTTAAAAGCAGTATTGTTTGATATGGATGGCACCTTGGTTGACTCTGAAAGTGTGCATTTTAATATTTGGAATGACTTGTTAGCTCCTTTTGGCGTGCAGTATGATGAAGCTACGTTTTGTCAGCGCTTCTCAGGAAGACCAACACTTGAAGCCGCTAAAGAGGTTGTGACAAATTATGGGCTTACTATCAGCCCAGAACAGTTAACGGATGATAAGTACGCTGCATTTGGCCGTTTTGTTAGTACTAATTTACCTGCCTTTATGCCACATGCAAAAGCGGTGCTTGAGCAAGTCAAAGCCAGTGGTTTAAAAATGGCATTAGTAACAGGTAGTGCAAAAGATGAAGCCTATCCTATTTTAAAAGGCTATGGCATTTTCGATTGGTTTGACTGTGTGGTTACCAAAGATGATGTTAATAATCCTAAGCCTGCTGGTGACCCTTACCAACTAGCCCTAGATAAACTAGATATAAAGGCTAATGAGGCTGTAGCTGTCGAAGATACCTTTACCGGTGTTACCGCTGCGAGCAACGCAGGTGTTGCTGTGTATGCGGTGCCAAATCATTTCACGTTAGAGCATGATTTTAGTAAAGCCGCGGGTGTGTTTGCTGATTTGAACGAATTTTTCAAATGCCTACAAACTAAACTATAATTAGCTGACTGTTGCTAAGCTGCTTTTGTTAAGTAGTCAAAGCCAGAGCCCGTTAATACTCACAAATTTGCAAGGAAGCAATAATGGTTAAATTCACTCGTGCGCTTTTGTGCGCAATCACGTTATTTATAGGCTTTTCAGCCGAAGCGCAACAAGCTCCTTCAGTGCTTTTAGCAAACGTCTATCAAGCCGAAAAGGTAAATGTATCTGACTATTTAGTTAGTGAAAAATATGATGGCGTTCGGGCTATTTGGACAGGGAGTCAATTAGTAACCCGAAATGGTAACCCAATTTATGCCCCCAAGTGGTTCACAGATCCACTGCCAGGTGTTTGGCTTGATGGAGAGCTTTGGACTAAGCACCAAGATTTTGCCAATGTGAGCGGGATCGTTCGAAAAGTCACACCTGTAGAATCAGAATGGCAAACCGTCAATTACATGATATTTGATATGCCGGATGCGACAACGCCATTTAGTCAACGTTATGAAAACTACACAAGGTTAGTAAACCA
This sequence comes from Pseudoalteromonas sp. P1-26, assembly GCF_001401795.1. NCBI lineage: Bacteria > Pseudomonadati > Pseudomonadota > Gammaproteobacteria > Alteromonadales > Pseudoalteromonadaceae > Pseudoalteromonas > Pseudoalteromonas sp. P1-26. The sequence continues at coordinate 28,735 of NZ_LKDX01000017.1, forward strand.
GCTGCAAAGTGAGCATATTAAAGCCGTTGCGCAAATGCACTTTAATGATAACAAGCAACTTAGTTTGTTTATGGATGAACTAATCGCACAAGGAGCTGAGGGCGTCATGCTGCATCTAGCAGCTGCAAAGCATAGTGCAGGGCGAAGTGATGCATTGCTAAAGTTAAAGCCTTATTTTGACGCTGAAGCGGTTGTAATCGGTTATATCGCAGGAAAGGGTAAGTATAAAAATATGCTTGGTGCACTCAAGGTGCGCAGCAGTGATGGTACCGAGTTTAAAATTGGCTCGGGGTTTACCGATCAACAAAGATCATCGCCCCCAGCGATAGGTAGTACTATTACCTACAAATATCATGGCTTTACTAAGAATGGCCTACCACGTTTTGCAAGCTTTTTACATGAAACGCCATAGCGTCATTCAAAAACGGCTGCGACTATGGTAAATTTCGCGGCCTTTTTATTGATGTATAGGTGTTAGAATGTTTGCAGGCTTTGATTACGGTAGCTCAAATTGTGCAATCGGTGTAATGAATAACGAGCAACAAGTCTCTTTAGTGCCGCTTGAGCAGGGCAAGCAATATTTACCCTCAACACTTTATACTCATCACAGTGCATTAGTTGTCGATTTTGTGACAAAACACCTTACGGGTAGCCCATTTGAGCACGACTTTAAAACTGAGCGACAAGCGCTTTTAAATACCATTCCTCGTATTAAATCTGACCTCGATATTCAAACTGGTGATGAGACCTTATTTATAGGTCGAGAAGCAATTAGTGAGTATGTGCAATTTCCTGAAGAAGGTTACTTTGTAAAATCGCCTAAGTCATTCTTTGGTGCAGTAGGCTTAAAGCAAGGGCAAATAAACTTCTTTGAAGACATTGCCACGGCGATGATTTTAAAAATTAAACAACGCGCCGAGCAATCATTGCAAGACACATTAACAGAAACGGTAATTGGACGACCGGTAAACTTTCAATCAGTCGGTGGTGAAGAGTCTAATCAACAAGCGCTCGGTATATTAGAGCGAGCAGCAAAACGCGCAGGCTTTAAAGAGGTGTCGTTTTTATATGAACCATTAGCGGCGGGCATTGATTATGAAACCTCATTGCAGCAAGACCAAAAAGTGTTGGTTGTCGATATTGGCGGGGGTACTAGCGATTGCTCATTTGTACAAATGGGGCCGAGCTTTCGTGATAAGCAATGCCGTGACAATGACTTTTTAGCTCACAGTGGTAAGCGTGTAGGTGGAAATGATTTAGATATTGCGCTGAGCTTTCATGGTTTAATGCCATTACTAGGTTTAGGCACTGAGTTTAAATCGGGTCTTCCACTGCCGAATCAACCGTTTTGGCAAGCCTGTAAAATCAATGATGTAAATCTGCAAAGCCAGTTTTATAGCGATGCCCATCATCGCGAGTTACTGACTCAACTTCGTGAAGTTAAAGAGCCTGCGCTTTTTAAACGCTTAATTCAATTGCAGCAAAATAAGCAAGGTCACCAATTAGTGCAGCAAGGTGAAGCGGCAAAAATTGCGCTCTCGTCAGCGAATGAATTTACTACAGATTTGCGCTTCTTAGATTCAGACTTAACGCAGTGCTTAACGCTAAAAGATCTAGCTTTAGCTGTTGATGACTCAATAAGCCAGATAGTGAGCTTAGCTAAACAAGCGATTCAAGAAGCTGGCACAACGCCTGATGTCATTTACTTAACGGGCGGTAGCGCGCAATCACCGCTGATCAAGGCCGCGTTAAAATCCCATTTAGGCGATATAAATATGCTGAACGGGGATCACTTTGGTAGTGTTACTGCAGGTTTAACTAAGTGGGCGCACAAGCTTTATAGCTAATAGCCCCCACTTTGATATATCGACTTATAGAACTAAAGAGTCACTTGGCGCGTTGCGAGGTATTTTTCGTAATCTGGCAACGTGCGGCACAGCTCAGTTTCCATCATAGGTGAGCTTAATAGCATATCGGCACTGACTTCATTACAGGCAACAGGAATATTCCAAACCGCAGCTAAACGCAGTAATGCTTTTACATCTGGGTCGTGTGGCTGCGATGCAAGTGGATCCCAGAAAAACACCAGCATGTGCACTTCATGTTCAGCAATTTTAGCACCAAGTTGTTGATCGCCGCCCATAGGGCCACTTAGCAGCTTAATTACTTCAAGCCCTGTTGTACGCTCGATTAAATGACCTGTTGTGCCCGTACCGTATAGCGTGTGCTTACTTAAAATGTCTTGGTGCTTTTCACACCACGCCTGTAGGGCTGCTTTTTTACCATCATGGGCTACGAGGGCAATATTCTTTTTGGCTGGTAAGGCTTGTTGTTTTTGTTCCATAAGTGCTCTTATATCAATAGGTTAATTGCTAGTGCAATAAACACCAGCCCCGTGATCCGATCAATCCAAATCTGGGTTTGTGGGTGCTCACGATAATAACTGGCTATCTTATCGCCGAAATAAATATACGTGCAGTCGATTGGAAAAGCAAAAAGCGGGTAAAGTAAACCAAAAAAAGCGAGCTGAAAGGTCGTTGAAGATAAGCTCGGATCGACGAACTGCGGAATAAACGCAATAAAGAATAGAGCGACTTTTGGATTAAGTACCTCGGTCATCATTGCTTGAAACATCACATTTTGCTTTTTACTGGTACTTACATGGGGTTTTTCTTCGCACTCTGACTCAGGCTGTGTAAAGGTGTCTTTTAGCGTCATTATGCCCAAATAGCATAGGTACGCCGCACCTAAATACTGAACTGTGGTATAGGCAACAGTCGACGCTTTTAAAATTGCCGTTAAACCTACCACCGCAAAAAAAGTATGCACCACACCACCTAAGGCAAAACCAAAGGCACTTTGCATCCCGGCTTTACGGCCATTGGCAAAGGTTTGTGCCATTAAAAATGCATTAGAAGGGCCGGGGGCCACGGCAATTAAAAAGCTGGCGCCTAAAAACGACAGTAGAAATTCTGGATTGATCATCGGCACAAAGATAAAAAGCTAGGTAGTTGATTTTAACAAGCTTCTAGAAAAAGAAAAAGCGGACAATCAATGCCCGCTGAATTGGGTTGGGGAAAGTATTAGAACGTCACAGTGCTGTTGTTTGAACAAACAGTTGTGCTTTGTGCTTCACATACTTGGTAAGTGTAAGTGCCACCACCTTTTGTTGTGATAGTGTCAGTATAGCTGTTAGTGTTTGCCACTGAGCCTACTTTGCTACCATTACGGTAAACATCTACAGTGCTTGTAGCAGCGCCACTCCAGCTTAAATCAATGTATTTAGTGCCTTTTGACTTATAACCTGAAGTAGAAAGACTAATATCATCACCACCTGGTGTTGTGCCACCGCCATTATCGCCACCACCTGCACAGCCATTGGCTGTTAGGTATGCATCTGCGTCAGCTGCTTTAACAATACCGTGACCGAAGTAAACATCGTGACCGGAAGCACCTTGATCTTCTGCCGTTGCTTTTAGTGCATCACGGATTTCTGTACCCGTACACTCAGGGTGATTTGACCATACTAGCGCTGCGATACCTGAAACAGCAGGCGTTGCCATTGATGTACCGCTCATGAAACCATAATCACTAGTACCAATCGCGATATCAATAGTTGTGCTTGAAAGAAGAGCTGAACGGTCTTCAAGTGCCGCACCGACAGCTGGAATTGTTGTATCGTTAGTATCGCCTAATGTAGCGTATAACATGCCAGCTTCGTTATTGATGATAACAGCCCCGATACCGCCTGAGTTTTCGCAGTTATTTACCTTGTCATAGAACGAGATATTGCCGCGGTCAATCATACAAATTTTCCCCGCTGCGCCAGCATCTACGCTTTCAGCAGTACCCATGTAATACGCCGTGCCTGATGCATTACCCGCGTTTTCCATTGATGAAGTAGCAAAGCCTGCGCCATCAGCTGCTAAGCTAGCTGACGTTGCCATACCAGCAGGGTAAGTAGAAAGAGTATCAACACCACCTGCTGTTACTTCAACACAGATAGTTTCATCTGTAGTAGCGCGTTTACCGCGACCAGATGTACAGCTAGGGAATTGCGAGAAATCTGCAATTTGGTTGTCCGCATCATTTGCACCAACCATCATTACTGATGGATAGCCTGCAGGGTATGAACGTACGTTGTTACCATCGTTACCCGCTGCAGCAACAACTAAACCGCCAGCGCTTGTGAAATTAGCAAATGCGTTAGACTCGGTGCTATTTGAACCACCGCCACCAAGGCTCATGCTGATGATATTTGCACCTGCCTGAGAACATAAATCTGCTGCGTGTGCTAAGTCTGAAGAGTAACCCCAGCCTTCAGCGTTGAATACTTTTATGATGTGCATTGCCACACCGGGCGCCATACCAACCACACCAACATTGTTGTCTGCTGCGCCAATAGTACCTGCTACGTGGGTACCATGTGGGCCACCATTGTCGTACCAGTTGCCTGTGCCACTGTCATTATCACCTGTAATGTTACCCCATACGAAATCAGGGTTTGTAGCATCTAAACCTGAGTCAATCACACAGACTTTCATGCCAGCATTTGCATCGAAGGTAACTTGATCAGCTTGTGATTGGTAAACTGCGTATGGCGTTAATTGCTGCTGCATTGCATTACCAGCGTCATCGTTATAAAGCGCCATTGGTACACGCTTTTGGTCTTCTTCAATTAGTTTGATGTGAGGGTTGTTTAGTAAGCCTTTTACGCTTGCAAGGTCATGACCTGTAAATTGCGCTGCAATAAAGCCATTACCATCAACTTTAATATCACCACCAAGCTTTTTAGCGAGTGCTTTAACTACGCCTTTTTTATTGTTGTCTACTTGGATGATGTAACGGTCATTTGCTGCGTTTGCAGTTCCTGCTGCACATAGTCCACTGATGATCAGTGCTAATGCTAATTTATTCTTTTTCATAATTCGTATCCCAAACATGTTTTTGAGTTAACCAAATGTTAACGTGAGTAAACAATAGATTAATGGTGCTATAGGTACAAGTAAAATAATCCACAAAACTGGAACAAATTATTCTAGAAAGATGCTTTTTATAACGGTAGGAAATAACAAGATGTCTAAACGGATAAATAGAATATAACGATTCTCATTTACCCGTTATGACTAAAAGTATGATAAAACTTTTTTATGACAAGTGCTTATATTTGAACAATAAGTAGGTGAAAGGGATGAGCATTAAAAAATGCACGCCAATTAATACTGGTGTAGTCAAATTTAACAATTGCGTTATAAACACTAATAAGCTTGCGCCACTCATTTGCATTAAGCCAATAAGTGCTGATGCTGTGCCTGCTTGCTTAGGAAATAAACTTAGTGCACGGCCTGCAGATGAGCCAAGTGTCAGTGCAAAACCAAACGCAGCAATAAACATCGGAAACATCAAGGCAAGCGCAGTACGTTGTTGGCTAAAGGCCAACATTAAGGCACCTGCGATTACAAGCAACAAGAGTCCTGCTTTTAACGCGCGTTTTGGTTGGCGTTTGATGTAAAGTGGCATAATAAAGCTTGCAACAATGCTCAAGACCGCATTACAGGTAAACCAGAAAGTAAAGTCGGTAACACTGCCACCTAATTTAGTAATAAGCCAGCCAGGTGCTAACGTAACGAAGACTAAAATAGCCGACATAGTTACCAAGCAAATTAAGCTATGAAATAAAAACAATGGCGTGCTGATAATTGGCATAAAACGGCGCAGGTCAAGAATATGACCACTATATACACTATCTGCAGGGCGGGTTTCTTTGTACATTAACAAGGTTATGAATAAACCAATGAGTGCAAATACAGCCATGAATAAAAAGTTCATGCGCCAGCCAAACTGTACTGTGAGCCAAGCACCTAGAATTGGCGCGAGGGCAGGGATAAAGCAGACGATACCATTAAGATAAGTAATGATTTGGCCGCTACGTTCACTACCAAATCTATCTCTTACAATGGCAAACGCTACTACAAATGTGGCACAGGCCCCCAAACCTTGCAGTGCTCTTGCAATCATCAGGCTTGTAAAATCAGGTGCCAGATACGCGCCAAAAGCCGCTAAACCATAAATTGTCACACCGGTAATTGCCACAGGCTTACGACCAAATTTATCTGCTAATGGCCCTGCAATGAGCTGTCCAAGCCCAACGGTAAGCATAAAAATAGCGACAGTTTGCTGAATTTGCTTTTCTGAAGCGCTGAATTGTTCTGCAATGGTCGGAAAAGCGGGTAAGTAAATATCAATTGCTAACGGGCTAAAGATAACCAGAAGGCCAAGAATAAATAGTAAGCTGAGGTTTTTGTGCTGGCGTGACTGCATTCGCTCTCCTTTAAAACGGTATTTTATGTGCCCCTAAAGGAAAAGAAAAGCGTTCACTTGGCTAAAAGTGTAATACATACGTAATCATTAAAACTGCTAACAAAAATTTTCCATTTCGCTATCTGGTCTGATGTGTTAGCTTTTTACCTCACATCATAAAAATAATGGATAAACGTCGTGAGCTCACAATCATCATTATTAAAAATTTGGACTAAATGCCTGTCACTGCCGAAGGGTAACTGGTTGTTTAGTAAAGCCGTGTGCTTTAAAGCCCCTTACTTTGGTTCAATAAAGCCATTGATCACAGATTTAACTGCTGGGCATTGCAGCGCAACTGTTAAAAATCGCCGAGCAATCCATAATCACATTGGTACCATCCATGCAATTGCACAATGTAATGTTGCTGAGCTATGCGCTGGCTTGATGGTTGATGCAACTGTGCCGGCAAAAACACATCGCTGGATCCCAAAAGGCATGACAGTGAATTATTTAGCGAAAATTGACACAGATATGCGTGCTGTTGCCCAGATAGACGTGCCGAGTGAGTGGTTAGAAAAGCAAGACTTGCTAGTACCAGTGAAGGTTTATAATAGCCGCGATGAACTCGTTTTCACCGCGGATATTACAATGTATGTAACCGCTAAAAAACGTTAAGACTTATCAGCGGCTTGTTTGTTTACAAACGACAGGTCGTTGTCATCATCAGCCAGTATTGAAGAACTGTTTTGTTCTTCAGGCTTAATAGGCGCCACATTATCTTCTTCATTACGATGTTTTAAGCTGCCTTCAATGATTGCGCCGGCTTCGATGCTCAGGGTGTCATGAAATACATCGCCATGAACTTCTGCAGTGCTTTCAATAGTCACTTTATTGGCAATAAGCGAACCAATAATTTTACCTTTGACGATAACACTGTCAGCTTCAATAACACCTTCAATCATGCCAGTGTGACCAATCACTAAATGTTTAACACGTAAATCGCCTTCGATGCGACCGTCAAGCTGAACTTCACCTTGGCTGCTGAGGCCGCCAGTTAAACGAACGTCTTCAGAAATAATAGAAGGGGTGTGGTTGGTTCTTTTTAAAGATGAGCCAGACGAGCTAGCTGCTGATTGTTTTTTTTTACCGAACACGAGAAAGCGCCTTTGTTATTTTAACCGGGTTGACATGTTTGCCATTCACTAAAACTTCGTAATGTAGGTGAGTGCTGGTACTACGGCCAGTACTACCCATTAAGCCGATGACATCGTCTTTAGTCACTGTTTGGCCTTTTTTAACCTTAATTTTATTAAGGTGACCGAAGCGAGTAACGAAGCCATTTTTGTGTTGTAGTTCGATAAAGTTGCCATAACCGCCATTACGACCAGCACGTAAAACGGTGCCGTCAGCGGGAGCAAAAATTTCGGTTTTATGCCAACCTGCTAAATCAACGCCTTTGTGAAAAGCGCGGCGGCCATTCATTGGATCTTTTCGTAGACCATAACTACTTGAAATGTAGTAATCGGCAGCAGGAAGTGTTTGTGGTAATTCGCTCAGTAAGTTTTCGAGGTTATTTAATGCCAGCAATTTGTCGGCAATTGCTAAAAACTCAAGAGGGATTTTTGATTCGTCGAATAAGTCTAATGGACCACCTTGTGCTGTATCTGTACCTTCTAATACCGAACCATTCGCAAGGCTACTATCAAGGCCTGCGCCCTCTAACATAGCAACAATTTCTTGGTGGCGAAGTTTAATTTGCTCATCTAATGCAACAAAGCTGTTGTTATAAGCTGCATCAAGGCGAGCTAGGCGCTCAGAAATGCTCTCTAAGCGTTTAACTTGTTTTGGTTGCTGTTCATCTTCTAAAGGTGCGTGAAACTCTTCAGCGTGCTCCTGAACAGGTAAAAGCAATGGCTCTGCGTCGGTTGGCAGTGCCGGTTTGTTCATTGATTCTGGTAATGACTCGATCATGCTTTGCAATAGCGCTTGCTTTTGTTCAAGTACGGCTAATTGCTCGAGCTGTTTTTCATAGACAGCTTGTTGCTGATAATGCTGTTTTTGCCATTCTTGTTGTTTCGTAAGCTGGGTTTGTTCAATGCTGGTGATCTTGTCAGCTTGAGAAATGATTTGTAGTGTCGAAATGCTTAACCAAACAATAGCAGTTAAAATGACTAGTAAAGTCGTTAATTGCACCCAAGGGGCTAATACTAAGTGTTTTACCTCGCCATTTTGACGGATCAACAGCTGACGAACTGGAAAAAACGTGCGATAAAAAGACTTAAGTTTAACTAACATGGCGTACAAAATTTGACTAATAACCGAGCTAAGATAGCAATCTGATTTAAAAAAGCCAGCAAAAAATTGTAACTCAACTGAAAAAAATGCAAAAAAAAGGGCAAAAAATGCCCTTAATCGTTGTTCTGGAAATAAAAATAGCTAGTTATTTTTATTTGGCAGGTAGTACTGTACCTTCGACTGAACCAAAACCAATACGTGCAAAACCGTCTTTTTCACACCAACCACGCATGATTACGTTGTCGCCATCTTCTAAGAAAGCACGTTGTTCGCCATTAGCTAGGGTGATCTTTTCTTTACCACCGCGTGATAGTTCTAATAATGAACCAGCTTCTTCGTGCTCAGGACCTGATTGCGTACCTGAACCTAACATGTCGCCTGGTTGGAAGTTACAGCCATTTACTGTGTGGTGAGTCACCATTTGCGCGACTGTCCAGTAAGAGTGTTTGAAGCTTGATTTAGATACTTGTGTTGGTGCTTCGCCAGCCGCACGCATCTTTTCAGTTTCAATTTGCACATCCATTTTGATATCGAATGCACCAAACTCACGGTTATGAGCTGACTCTAAATAGTCCATTGGTTGTGGATCGTTTTCGTCACGTGTCCAATTTGTTCTAAATGGTGCCAGTGCTTCTGTGGTAACAATCCAAGGAGATACAGTCGAAGCGAAGTTCTTCGCAAGGAATGGACCAAGCGGCTGGTATTCCCATGCTTGTAAATCACGTGCAGACCAGTCATTAAATACACAGAAACCAAATACGTGATTTTCAGCATTTTCAATGGCAATTGCATCGCCTAATTCATTACCTTTACCAAGGTAAATGCCTAACTCAAGTTCGTAGTCTAGGCGTTTACAAGGGCCGAATGAAGGGACTTCTGCATCTGGCGCTTTAGTTTGACCGTTAGGGCGGTGGAACGTTTGACCAGAAACATCAATTGACGATGAGCGGCCGTGATAACCAATAGGTACCCATTTGTAGTTAGGTAGAAGTGGGTTATCAGGGCGGAATAGACTACCTACCGCTGTTGCGTGGTAAATAGAGGTATAAAAGTCAGTGTAATCACCAATACGGCACGGTAGCGCAAATTCGATGTCTGCTTGAGCGATAAGCGCTTCGCTTAATTGCGCTTGCTCACTCGCACCTTCACGGAGTGCTTTTGATAATGCTAGACGAAGTGCAGACCAATACTGCTGACCAAGACCCATAAATTCATTGAGTGTAGCTTGGCTTGCGGCTTTAACGGCAACCTGTGCATCACCAGAGAATAAACCAAGTTCATTTACTTTTGCTAAGTCGATAACTTGATCACCAATTGCTACAGCGCCACGGAACGCTTCGTCTGAATTTTTACGACGTACTTCTGCAAAAGGAAGGTTTTGAATTGGGAAGTCACAGTTCGCTTTGTTAGCAGATGCAACCCAGCTTTTTAGATTAATATCGTGGGTTTCGTTAATTAGGCTCATACTCTTTCCTTATTTGGTTCGCGCTGATTTATTAGTTATCTATATGGAGGCAATCAACGCAATTTAAACAGTTAGTTTAAAACAGAATTTAAAACGACAAAAAGCAGCGTGTGAATAACGCTGCTTTTTATTCATTATGATGATTTAGATTACACCACGACGCTCTTGATCACGTTCGATTGATTCGAACAGCGCTTGGAAGTTACCTTCACCGAAACCGCCGTCATCTACACGTTGGATCATCTCGATAAAGATAGGACCGAATAGGTTCTTCGAGAAGATTTGTAGTAGGTAACAATTTTCGCTTTGGCTATCTACTAGGATCTGATGCTTACGGATCTTCTCTTTATCTTCTTTAACCCAAGGCACACGGTCAAAAATAGTGTCGTAGTACTCAGGGATGATATCAAGCGTCGCAATCGTTGATTGGTCAAGCTTATCAAGTGAACTTACTAGGTCATTCGTAAGGAATGCTAAATGTTGTACACCCGGACCATTGTACTCATTTAAGTACTCATCGATTTGGTTATTGTTGTTATCTTTACCTTCGTTGATTGGAATCGAGAAAGTACCGCACGGAGATTTAAGTGCGTAAGATAATAACGCTGTTTTTTGACCTTTAATGTCGAAGTAACGAACTTCAGTAAAACCAAATACGTCTTTATAGAAGTTAGCCCATGTTTCCATCGTGCCTTTATAAACGTTATTGGTTAAATGGTCGATACGGATGAAGCCTTTGTCTTCAACAATGTTTTGCTCGCTTAAATCTTCAAAATCTGACTCATAGATAGAACCTTTGTCGCCAAATTGCTCGATGAAATAAATTAAGCTGTCGCCGATACCGTAAATAGCAGGGTATGGTAAGTTTTTGTGAGTTGAGTCTGTTGCAGGTTTTGCACCGCGCTCAACAGCAACTTCGAATGCTTTTTGTGCATTCTCTACACGCCAACCCATAGAACAGATTGCCGGGCCGTGGCTTTTAGCAAATTCAGCAGAGAAACCTTCACGTTCATTGTTTAGTAAGAAATGAATGTCATGTTGGTTGTAGTAAACAATGTCTTTACCTTTGAATTTTTTTAGCTTTGAGAAGCCAAAATCAGTAAACACTTTGTCCATGTAATCTGCATCTGGTGTTGCGTATTCAGTGAATTCAATGCCCATTAGGCCTAATGGATTATTTACTTCGCTCATTGTCATTACTCCCGCAATTATAAGCACTGCGCTAAAAAAGAATTATTGTTCTGTAATGAGCGGATGATTAACCAGAATCTCGATAAGGGGAAGATCCACGCACTATTTAGCCAAAGCCCCTTTTGTAAATTAAATGGGACAATGATTTTAATTTCAGCAATTGCAGTTTCAAAGGCAATGAGTAAGCCACTAGGTTGACTAATATTTACTATTCTATTTTGTGGTTATCTATATGTATTTGAAGGTAAATTTAAGTATTTATCAGGCAATAAAAAAGGCCTGAAATGGCCTTTTTTATTAAGTTGATTGTATAGCTTAGTTTACAGTTTGGCGCGCTTTGTTAAAAAACTTGCTGCGTTGTTGTAACCAAGGGTTATTCATAATTTGTGGCGCAGCTTGATAATGGCGCTCAACCACTTGGTTTAAGGTACGGGTTGATTGCGTAAAATTAAGTTGCTGCTGTGCAGCACCCATATTGGCAATCTCGGCATCAGTCATCGCACGACCAGCAAATAACAAGGCGTTTAAGTAACCCGGCTTAGTTTCGTAGTCATTATCGGTTAAAAGTAAGGCCGCACCGTTGATTGCCCAGCGCTCATTGATTTCACCTTCATCTTTAATACCAATCAGCTCGCCATCAAGATAAATTTTTAGTGCCCCGTTGTTTGGAGCAGCATAAAACACAAAAGCAATACGGTGCCAGCTGTTTGCTGTAAGCTCGCCAAAGTAACCACTGTCACTGGTGGCAATACCGATGGCGTTATCTCGGCTAACGTAAAGGTCTGCGTCATCACTGTTAGTGATATCGCTTTGTAGTAATGAGCGCCACTCATTGGTGCTTTGTTCTGGCCACATAATATCCATCACTAAGGTGTAATCAGCGATAAGCCCTTCAGTTTGGTAATCACCGTTTGCAGCACTATTAGCCGTTAAGGTTAAGCCTTGCGTTGGGCTATGGCGAGCAAAGGCGAGCACGCCTGAAGCACCGTTTGCTAAATCAGCTATTTCAAGCTCACTGGTGGTGGCAAATTGGCTATCTTCTGGCCCCCAATTTTTGTCTTCAGGGTCATAAAAGCTGAGTGTTGCAGGGCCAAAGTCACTGCTAAAGCCTTGCTCAGGGTTGTTAAAATTCCATACTGTGACCGCATCATCTGCTTTACACGCATTAAGCATGTTATCGGTATCGATATATAAACATTGGCTGGTGCGTGCTCGCGCGTAGTTATCAAGTAGCCACCAACTTTCAGCGACCAATTGTGCTTCTAAGTTTGGCAGAGCTGGGAAGAACAACTCGCTATTTAGCGCTGGGCCTTTAAATAGAGCAACGAGGTAAGTGCTTGCATCATCAATGTTATCTGGCAGTAAAGAGACCCATTCTGGCTGGCTTTCGAGCATGCTTTTCAACTGGCTGCCAGTCACCTCAACTTGATAAATTGAATTAAAGCCCGGGGTATTCGATGGTTGGCGTTCAACCTTAAACGCGGCATGAAAATCTTCTTGGGTTAATGTACCCGGTAGCCAACGATCTTGTACTTGGCTTGCATCTAGTAACGCTGCATCAATAGCAGGGAACTGCTGCATAGTTGCTTTGGCTGTAATCGTGGTGAGTTCTTCTGCAGTGGGGTAGTTTTCTGAAACGGCAATTTCGGTGTTTGCATCTGGGGCATAGCGACCCATGATTTCATCGATAGCGGCCTTAGTGCTTTCATCTCGGCTTGTAATGCTGGTGGTTGCGACGGTATTGTAATCAACATCTGCAAGAGATTTGTCTTCAAGGTTAAAGGTTAAGGTAAGATCCGTTAGACCTTGTGCAAAAAAGTTTGGCTGAATAACAATACTGCCGTTATCTAAGGTTTGATAACTTTCACCGCCATGGGTATGCCCACCAAGCACTAAATCAATTCCCGTAACATTTTGTGCGATGCGGGTGTCAGTGCCTTCACCTAAGTGACTGACCATGACCATATAATCAACATCTTGACGGTATTGGTTAACAAGCTGCTCAGCCACTTCTTGCCACTGCCAATTCATTTTGAAATTAGCGATAAAATCAGGAATTGGCTCGTCTTCAACTGGTTCATCGAGTTCATTCCAAGGCACTGAAGTCATGCCAAAAAAGCCGATACGTAGGCAACCTACTTGGACAACCGAAAAATCAACACCGGCAAACGGCGTATCATCGCTACCATCATATTCGGTGTTACTTGAAAGCACGATGGCATTATCGTCATCGGCAAAGTCCAACAGTTGCTCAGGTCCCCATGCATAGTCGTGGTTACCAATCACACGTACGTCAAAGGCCATGGCTTTTATTGCTTCGACTGTGGCTAAACCTTGTGATGTTTGTTCTGCTACGGTGCCCTTTTCATAATCGTCACCGCCATTGGTGAATAAGGTGTTAGGGTTTTCAAGTTTAGCTTTGTCGTAGTAACTTCGAATACGGCTGAATAACTGCTCTTTAAAGCCAAAGCGCGCGTGTAAGTCAGCAACATGAATAAAGCGTACTGTTTGGTTACTGGCAGTGTCATTACATTGCTCGCCAATGGTTTTACTGGCTGCAGGAACGGTGCGAGACATTAAAGCAAAGCTACCAAATTCTGTAATAGCACTGACTGCAAATCCATCATTGCTTTGTTCTGTACTGAGAGTTTGCCATTGCTCATCGACTAACTGCACTATGCTAAAAGCAAGGTTGGTTTGTTCATCTGGTAATTTGATCGCTAAACTTAATGGCTCAGCAAATATCAGGTTATTAGGGCGAAAGGTATGAATACTCGAGACAATACCTTGCTCTATATCCGTGCTTGAAGCGCTCGTCTCAGTGTAAGTAAATGTGGTGTCTGTTGTGACTGTGTTACTTATTGCATTAAGTGTGACATCGCCCTGTGCAAATTCAGCCGATAAGCCATTTTCGACAGAAATAATCAAACCAGACTGATCAGGAGCTGTTGCGACTTCTTTTGTTGTTTTATCGCCACCGCATGCTGTTAGTAATAAGCTGGTCAGAATAATAACCAGTAGTTGAGTGTTAGAGCGCACTTACTCAGTTCCTTTGCAAACCAAATTAATATCAGAATATAGTATCAGTTTTAAGGACACTGAGGGAATAGGGGAGAGAGAAATTCCCCGCAGCGGGTGCTACGGGGAATAAGTATTATTGTTTTTCAGCTGTCACTTCTAGCTCTTCAGCTAGGATGTGCTCAGTAGTTTGTGGCTCGTGTTGACCTTCAGCACCGTGCATCCAAGCAACTAGTTTGTCACTTAGTAAGTACATGATCACAGCAGAAAGAACCGCTGTTGCGCCTAAACCAATGAAGATACCCATCGCGTTGTCTAACGCTTCTTCACCTTCACCTAGGAATGAACCTACGAAACCTGCAATCTTGTTTGCAACCGCTGTACATAGGAACCAAATACCCATAAGCATTGAAGCTAAACGTAGAGGTGCAAGTTTACTTACCATAGATAGGCCAATTGGAGATAAACATAACTCACCTAGGGTGTGGAATAAGTAGAATAAAACTAACCACATCATGCTGATTTGTAGGTGCTCACCTTGACCTTGTGTCATTAGCGCTAGGATCATAGTAATGAAACCAAGTGCTAAGAAGATAAGTGCAATAGCAAACTTAACCGGTGAATTTGGTTCACGTTTATCAAGCTTTAACCAAATAATGGCAACTAAAGGTGCAAAAACAATGATGAAAATTGAGTTTAAAGATTGGAACCAAGAAGCTGGTACTTCAAAACCAAGTAACATACGGTCTGTGTAATCGTTAGCGAAAAGGTTCATTAAACCACCCGCTTGTTCAAAGCCCATCCAGAAGATGATGCTGAATACACTCATAGTAAAGATAACTTTAATACGGTCAGTTTCTACTTTAGTTAGTGGCTCTTTAGTGTTTGATTCAGACTGTGCTTGAGAAAGCTTAGCAGAAGGCACAACACCGATATCGCCTAAGTATTTGTTGCTTAATGCAAGCTGTAAAAGTACAGATAACACCATACCAACACCAGCTACGATGAAACCCCATTGCCAGCCCATTGCAGCTGCAGCATAACCCGCAACTAAAGGACCTAATGCACCACCTAGGTTGATACCCATATAGAAGATAGTGAACGCGCCATCACGACGTTGGTCACCTTCTTTGTATAGATCACCTACCATAGTTGAGATGTTTGGCTTAAATAAACCGTTACCCACACAAAGAAGTGTTAAACCAATGTAGAATACATTTTCTTCTTGGCCAGCTAAGTAGCTGTGTGGGATACCCATAGTGAAATGGCCTGCAGCCATCAATAAACCACCAAGGATAATTGCTTTACGTTGTCCTAATACGTTATCGGCTAACCAACCACCGAATAGTGGGGTGATGTATACAGCCATTGTGAAGGTACCATAAAGGCTTAATGCGTCTGCATTTGACCAACCAAAACCACCTTCTTGTACAAGCGCTACTAAGTATAAAACTAAGATGGCGCGCATGCCGTAATAACCGAATCGTTCCCACATTTCTGTGCCGAACAACAGGAATAACCCTTTAGGATGCCCTAAAAAGTCACCTGCTTTAGGTAATGAACTCATATTTACTTCCTAACTCTAAGTTTTTATTTGAGGCCTTATTGTTTTTGCTTTGGTCGTTCTATGTATTTATTTAGTGAACGGGCGGCCATGTTTTTTGATGCAGCTAAGATAATGGTTTGTTGCTCAAGTTTTGTACTTGAAGGAAAGGGACACACCCTTATCCTAGCTACAAGTGCGCTACAGTATACATAGACCTTATGGAGAGGGGAAGAACTTGCGACACTTGCCCCTTGTGATGCGACAGTTAGTAGCTTGCATAAGGTACAACAGGTTTACCCGGGAAAGCCAGTTCGCTATACACCGGATTAAAGTAATAACGAAAATACAGCTGAGCATAATTCGGCTCGTAAAAATCGGCTCTATCTAAGTTGACGTAACCACCAAAGAACCAATGAGGCGTGAATCGATACTCAAAACTTGCCCCTAAGTTATACGATAAACCATTGCTGGTATCGCCTTCAAAGTAAGGTACAACGCCCGTAACAGCTGTTTGAGCCTCTGCTTGGCCTTGCAAAATAGGGTCGTTAGGAAAAAATGCGATGTCGTCTGTCGTGGTGGTTGACCAAGATACGCCAGCGCGCAGTCGGTATACAAAATTATGACCAACTCGCTTATCAAAAATCACAGGTAATGAAGCGCCCAAGTAGTTTTGTGGACTGTAATAGCCACCATGTCCCCAGGTTTCTTCACTTAAATTATACTTATACGACCAGTGTAATAAGTTAAGGCCTAGACTTAATTCGGTGTTTCTTTCGCGAATATAACGATAATAACTGCCACCCATTAGGCTGTAGCTTTGATTATCTTTTACGTTTTTACCTTGCAAGATTTGATAGTTAGTACTGCCCCAAAAACCCCAATCTAGGCCAAGGTCATGAGATAGACTAAGTTGTAATTGCGTAGCTCTAACACCGCCCCATACTTGGTTGGTAAAGACATCTTCTAGTCCGGCGTAAGATAATACAGAGCTGGTAACCGGGCGTTTATTAAAGGTAACGCCATAACCAAAGTCGCCTAAATCACCATTGTAATTAACGCCCCACACGATATCTTCGACTAAAAAGCCAAGTGGAGTGGTCCCAACATCAATTCGCCATTGCTCGTTTTGCCAAGCAAGGCCAATATCCATACCTTGTTGCTTTGGTTTTATACTTAAAAGTGGGCAGTCAAAAATACACAGGGCTCCTTGACCATAGCGGCTACCAGCAAAGGTTTCATCAAAGCGGGTTTCTTGGCTCGATATTGTCATTGGGTCTAATTTCACAATCCCAGTGCCACCCCATAGCGGGAAACCTGCTTCAATAGGCGTTGCACCAGCGCCCAGTGTGGACTCATTTTGTGTGCTGGTTTGGCTACTTAAGTTGATTGCAGCAGTGATATACGCTTGCTCATCGCGCTCAATACCTTGCAATTGACGCTTGGCATTATTGACATACCAAGCTTCATTTTCATCAAGGGCATACAGTTCATAGTTCTGCTCATCGCTTAAGGTGCTCGTTGCCGTATCTGGATCAACTGCAGCGCGGTACCAGCTTTGAGCAAGCGTAGTTTGTTGCTTAGCTTGCGCAACCGCTGCTGCTTGATAATAAAGCTCTTGGTTGTTGTTTGATTTAGCTAGCAATTGCTCAGCTAGATTTATCGCACTTTGTGTATCTTCAAATTGTTCAAGGGCTGCCATTAATTGCTGCTGACGATAGCTTTGCTCACTTGAAAGCTGATTAATTTGCCCAGCAATGATGCGATCTGCTAAACCATCTCTTTGTTGCTGACGAGCAAGTGTCGCAATAGCTAAAGCAGTATCCGTTGACACAGTTTGTCCTTTTGCAACGTGCTGCTCAAAGCGGATAATGGCCTGATTACTATTGCCTTGCTCGATATGAGCATTGATCAGCGCCTCTGACAGTTCTGGGTTATCAGGGTAACGTGTTGCAAGCTCTGAGAGCTTAGCAACTCGTTGGTTACTATCACTAAAGCGATTAACGTAATTAACTTGTAGTGCTAACCATTGTGATTGCTCTGCATCGGTTGCGTTACTCGGCAGTTGATAGTCTGCAAACCAGCTATCAGCAGCGTTTTTATCGTTGCTTTCAATTAGCCAATTTGCATATGTCATGTGCCAATATGGGCTCAAACTTGGGTCACGAGTAAGAGCTTTTTTCAGTTGCCTTATTGCATACTGCTGCTCATTAATTTGTTGCCATTGACTGGCAAGCTCAGCTTGCATTAAAGGTGTTAATGGCTGTGCTTCTAACTCGGTGAGCTTATAAATCACCGTGGCTTTATTCGTGGCTGTATTGTTGGCAGAGAGCCTTTCTAGTTTGGTATTAATACTTAGCTGCTCTGTAAGCACATTAATTTGTTCAGTGCGCGCGTTATTAGGAATGTAATCTAAGGTTGCCAGTGCTCCTTGGTAATCGTTCAACGAACGTAAAAATAGTGCATGGCTATAACGCAAATCTGCATCTAGCGGAAATTGCCACAAGGTTTTTTTATACAGAGCTTTGGCATGATCAACTAAACCTTGTTGTTGATATAAATTTGCAAGGTCGTAGTAAAGCCAGCTTTGACGTGGGCTTTGTTTGATTGCCATAAGTAGCACATCAACTGCTTCATCTAGCTTACCTTCAGCAGTAAGCTCATCAGCGCGGGTTCTCAGTTGCTGTGTTTGTAATAGGGTATAATCTTCAGCAATTAATGCCTGTTGCTGACGAGTTAAGCCATTATAAAAACGATGACTACGAGCATAATTACCATCTGAGGCGGTCAATTCAAGCATGGCACGCAAAGTAGGCTGTTGCAGAGGGTCGTCTTTTAGCACTTGCTTATAAAGGTTCATTGCGTTTTGCAGTTGGCCTGCTTGTTTGGCAAGTTCAGCACGGTAAAACAATACCGTATTAGGGTCTTCATTTAAGGTGTCAGCTAAATCCAGCTTAAGCGCAGCCTGTTTGAGTTCATTGCTACTAATGGCTGATTTAGCTTCATCTATGTATTGCCAAAAACGAGCAGTATTGGCGAGGCCTTTTAAAACTGTTATACGGTTTGCATCTATGCTGTATTTTTGAGCTTTTTTAAAGTACTGGTAAGCATTGGCATTACGACCTTGCCTTAAGTTCAATAAACCTAAGCTATTGTATATTTCAGGATCTTGAGGACGACCTCGCAGTGCTTTATTAAAAAGCTTTTCTGCTGTATCAAAGTGGCGTTTTTCAAGTTCGACACTTCCCATAAGCCATGTCTGATACGCAGGGTCTGCTTGCTTTTTTTGCTCCGCTAAATGCGCTTTTTTAAAGTCACTAAATTGTAGCTGACCTTTACTGCTTTTAGGGTAGGCTGCAAAGTAACGCTGATATTCGCGCTCAGTTTGTTTATTAAGCGGCATATCCTCAAGGGCTGCAAGCCACGCAAACTCAGCTTCAACACCATATTGGTTACTGTGTGCATAATGGCTCAGTAATTCTATGGCTTCTTTGTTTGTTGGGTTTTGTTTTAACAGATGTCTTGCGTAGGCAAGCTCAAAACGGCCACTATTTGGGTAGCGTTTTAGTAAAGAACGATAACCGCGCAGTGCTTGCTGATATTGATTTGGATCTTGAGCAAGCCAGTTTATGTGCTCCAGCTCATATTCAATATTAGGGTAGGCGGATTTAAATAGCCGATTGTAGATTTTTACCGCGTCACTGTATTGTCCGGCCCTGGCACGAAGCCTGGCTTGTTGAACCGCTTCTTTGTCTTGGTTATTGACGCGTGCAAGTAGGGTTAAGCTTGTTACGCACGGATGTGATAGGTTACTAAGCTCTGCTAAATGCGCATTGGCTTTGTCGGTTTCTTTGAGACTATATAAAACGCGCACCTCGGCGCATTGCACTTGAGTATTTTTAGGTGCAATGCTTTGCAGCTTTTCTAAGCTGTCGCTCATCAATTGATTATCACGCTCAATTTCACCAAGTTGTACTTGGCTAATTAACCAATCAATTGATTGACTATCAAGGTCTTTGTTTATTGCTGCGGATGCACTGGAGCTTGCTAAAACTGCAGCAAGTAGCCACTTTATCGGCATTCATTGCTCCAGTTAGTTGTTAAAGCCCCGTTTTTATCAATACTAAAACGTTTGTTCAATGCGCTGTTACCAAATAAATACAACACGCTGTCGTAGTAGCGGCTGGTGGTAAAGCGGGTATCCATCATAATTTGCTGTTGTAAAGCTGTCACAGTTTGTGATGCATTATCTTCAGCAAGCAATGGCAATAAGGCGGCAACAAAACCACTTGGGGCGTTGCCTGCCGTTTTGCCTGAGACTGCATTGGTTTCTAATGGCACTTTGCCTGAAGAAACAATGCTATCAACAAAAGGTTTAAACTGCTGTGTAAGGGCATTTTTATAGGGGGCATCTTCTGCCATCATACTGGCCCAAAGGTAGACGCGGATCGCATTATAACTACCTGTAGCAGGGGCGCTTTTATCATGATAAAAGCCTTTTTCCACGCTGTAATTAACCCAATCAGGGCTCACGCCTTTTGGTGCTGTATCTATTAATAACTGCGCCGAGTTATCGTGTAATGTTTGCCAAGGCGAGTGCGGGTATAGGTGTGCAAATTGCGCAAATATAAATAGCGGTGCATAGCTTGGATTTAATTTCCAGCTACTGTCTTTTTCAAAGCCTGTTGGCCCAGGTAATAGAGTCAGACCGAGGTTTGGTATTTGCGCTGTTTCTTCACGAATGATGCGCTCAGCAAGCACTGAGCTGAGCACTGCGTAGCGTCTTTCATTCCATAAGATAGCTGCTTGCGACAGGGTATAAGCAATCCATAAATCTGAATCAGAAGCTGGATTTGAATCAAGGATTTGTCCTTGATTTTGCTTTATTCCCCATTGCCACGCTGGTAAACGGGTACTTAAATCACCTTCAGAAAGATGTACTTCAGTCCACTCAAGCAACTTATCGAAGCTGGCTTTATCATTGGCAAGTAAAGCAAAGAATAACGCATAAGATTGCCCCTCTGAGGTGGTAATACTGTAATCACTACCCAAATCAATTACGCGTCCTTCTGGTGTTATGAAATGAGTTTTAAAGTTATTCCATTGCGGCCAAGCGCTGCAGCTTAACTGAGCTAAGGCGTTGCTTGAAAAAACAAAAACGAATAGTAAAGAAGCGATAGTTTTCATTATGCCTGATCTCCTTCAGATAAACGTTTTTTGGTAAGTAGCGCGAGCACTCGCCACAACATAAATGAAATAAGTAATAGGGTTAGTAGTGATAGAATCGCTAACAATACTGGGCGGTCTGAAAAGTGGAACCAAATGAGGGTATGAATAGGCACGTGACCGACAAAATACTGTTCATCGGTTTTAATCGTTTTGATGCCTTGGCTATTGATAATGGCTGAGCTTCCCATTATTTGAGCTGTTTTATCATTATTCAGTAGAGCATCAGTGAGAAGTGCAAAAGCATTTTCATTACTGGCAATCAAAGAGACTACTGAGCGGTCTGAATCAAACGGTGACTGGAACCCGGACATCACGGCTAAACGACCAATGCTGCTTATATTTACTTTAATTTTTTCAGCACCTTTAGTGTCGTAGGCACCATTATAGATAGCTTGATCAACAATGCGTTGGTTGTTGTTGATAAGCACACTTAGGGCGCTGTCTTTGGCAAGTGAGTTTAAGAAAGAGTCAGGCTTACCAATAATAATAATGTCTTTATCGTTTAGCGCCAATTGGTTACTTGGAAATTGAATGTCTAAACGGTGCGCTGGGTAGCCTGTTATGGCACCCAAATGACCTGTGAAATTAAGCAATAAACTAATCGCGTTAACTGAGCTGTTAGCTTCCATTACAAGCGTACTTTGGTGTAAATCGGCATATTTGGTGAATGGGAAACCGCCATTTGCAAAGGCGCGTAGGTTTGGCATGGCAATATAGTGATGGAAGTCACTTACATCAATGGTAGAGCTGCCATCAATTGCACCAAATTCACCGCCTGCAGGAATGGCGCTACACTCACCGGTTTTTACGACTGCAAAATTAAAATCATAAGTCAGCTGGTTATTTGTTGTTAAATCTAACCCTGTTAGCTCAAAGTCTTGACGAGTTTTGGTTGGATTGAATTCAGATAAAAGCGGTAACAAGGTATCGGTTGTAATCGTTTTACCACCTTCGTTATCAAGAATAAAACCATCCACAAACTTACCGTTAATCAACATATTCAAACGCGACAACATGTTTTGCTCAACAGGCGTGTTGCGGTAATTCAAGGTAATAGGAATACCATTTTCACGCCAAGTGAATAAATCTGGTGCAAAACGCAAGTCTAACCGAACAGGTAGACCGCGATAGCCTTCCGATTGCAGCTGAGTTGGGTATTCAATAAATTCATCAAAGCTTACTGGGCGATCAGAACGCATCCACAGTGGCGCATCGTAGGCTTCTCGAAGCGGTAAGTTGCTAATTGCATCAATGGTTGCACTGCGACCTGTCATTACTTTATAGCCAAAGACTAAACCTACTACGGCTTCTTTCAATTGTGCTGTGTCTTTACCTAAAACAAGCAGTACTTTGGCGTAGCGCTGAGTAGGGCTGCTGATAATTTCTACAGTTGGCTTTTCAACATCAGGGTAATTCAATAAAAAATCAGGCTTGTTGTCGTTTGTTGCGAATACGACACTATGTTCTGTCGGTGTTGCATTAATTTGCACAGGGAACTGTGCTTTGCGCCATTTTGCTTGAGCGCCAAAAAAGCTTGATAGTGCAGCCGCTGCTTCGAGTGTGTTTTCATCAGGTTGTGACGCAAACACAAATGGCAAAGTGACCTTGTTGTAATCTCGCGAATCAAAAAATGGTGCAGGGAAATACTCAAGTAAGCTTTCAAGAGCAAGTGACTGACGGTCAATAGAAATACGGCTGCTTTTACTAAGCTCGGCCCATATTGTTTTACTATAGTCATCCTGACAAACCAGATCGTAAAAACCGACTAGTTCGAAGCGAATTTGGTTAAAGTCTTTAATTAGCTTAGGGTTAAGAACAATGCTGCGCTCAGAGACTGTGCCAATTGGCGTTGTCTTATCATCAATAGGTAGCACAGTGACAAGGTTTTCATTTAAGAAAATTTTCAAATGTGAGACACGGCCAATAAGTGATGGTGAGGTTGTGTATGAAAAGTCTAGAGTCAGTTTTTTCCCTAATTTATCGAGGCGGTTTGTAAAATCAACACGGGTACTATTACTCACTCCATCAAGCTTGAACTTGCTTAAACCAAGCTTTTCAAAGCTTAGCGTCATGCTTTCAATTGGTGCTTGCTCTGGGTAACCATCATCAAAAATCGCTTTATTAGAGAGAGGCTCAGCACTTATCGCCCAGCCAGATATGCCGAGTGTGCCAAAAGCTAATAACAAGGTTAAAAAAGTTTTTATCATGATGTTTTTAGTACTTTTGTTGGTTTTTTAGGTAATAGCGACGCCACAAAGTACAAGACTCTTGATGCAAACGCAATCGCGGGTCTTAATTCATTTGGGGCATGGAAAATCAAGTTCTTAAAGCCTCTTAGACTGGTATAAAAAACGTGAGAAAAGCTGTATGAAGGCTTGTCGTGTTTAAAGTTTTCTTGCCAATCAAGCCAAGCATCAGCACGTGAGAAAGTGCATTGAATAAAGGCTTTTTGTTTTTCTAAATCTAAATCCCTGAGGGTAAGACCCAGTTGTTTATCGCGGGTGTTACAAATATAAGTTGGGAATGAAAACTGCTTCAAGCCACGGCTCATGAGTAGCTCGACTTTATCATTTACACGGCAAAGGTGATTATGGTCAGTTTCAAGACCAACACCATTATTTGAGTAGTCCGTAATTTTTACTTTAATAGTACGGCCATTAGCAAGGCGAATAGCTGCAGGGAAATTTGCTTTAATGCGGTGTGAGCTGCGTACTTGTTTGGCTTCAGCGGCAACAGCCACAGCTGCACCTAAAATTATCACGTTATAGCTTGCCCACAGCATGCTAATGACGAGTACGCCTATTTGTGAACTATCGCCGAAGAGCAATCTAAACACGCCGTAGGTCATACCCAAAACGTTAACAAGCAACAAGATTATATAAGGCTTTGAAATCGTCCAATCGTAGTGATCTTGCTTGTTTAAACCGCCTTTTTCAGTCACGTTAAATTTACCCTTATTCGGGTTGATAAGCGCAACTGTCGTGGGTTTTAAAATATACCAAGCAAGTACTGACTCATAAACTTCGCCCCAAAATGAATAGCGGTATTTACCTTGAATTCGAGAGTTGGTTATTTTTACCTGTAACAGGGTTGGCACAATATAAAGAAAGATGGCAACAAACGGTGCATAGATAATTTGCGCATTAAAATAAATTAATGCCAGTGGCGCTGTTAAGAATACAATTCGCGGAATGCCTGATAAAAAGTGCAACATAGCGTTTAAATAGCACAAGCGCTGTGCGATATTTAGGCCCTTACCAAACAGCGGGTTATCTAATCGGAATATTTGTGCCATGCCGCGTGCCCAGCGAATACGTTGACCAACGTGGGCAGATAAACTATCTGTAGCTAGGCCGGCGGCTTGTGGAATATTAATATATGTTGTTTTGTAGCCAGCGCGCTGCATTCTTAGCGCGGTGTGGGCATCTTCAGTGACGGTTTCTACGGCAAAACCACCGATTTCTTCAAGGGCACTGCGCCTTAAAACAGCACACGAACCACAAAAGAAGGTCGCATCCCACATATCATTGCCATCTTGAATTAAGCCATAGAACAACATATTTTCATTTGGGATTTTACGATGGTTTTTGAGGTTGCGCTCAAATGGATCGGCAGAAAAAAAGTGGTGAGGTGTTTGTACTAAACACACTTTACTGTCATTGATGAATTGTCCCATTGTCATTTGTAAGAATGAGCGAGCAGGGATATGGTCACAGTCAAAAATAGCAATGTAGTCGCCATTAGTTACTTTCATCGCATGGTTCATGTTACCGGCTTTGGCATGTTTGTTATCAGGGCGAGTTAAATAACCAACACCAATTTGCTTTGCGAATTCGGCAAATTCAGGGCGCTTACCATCATCTAAAATATAAATGTTAAGCTTATCTGCAGGCCAGTCAATACTTTGCGCGGCGATTGTTGTTGGCTTCACAACATCAAGCGGCTCATTATAAGTAGGAATATAAATATCAACTGTTGGCCAGTTTGTTGTATCTTTATCTAAAGCGATCGGTTTACGGTTTAATGGATTAATGGTTTGGAAAAAGCCTAATATTAGTACTAACCAAGCGTAACTTTCAGCAAGCAGCAAACCAATCCCTAGGGTAAGGGCTAAAGGGTCACCCCAGTTAAGAGTGTCAGTGTAGCGCCACCATAGATAACGTGTAGAGGTTGTAACAGAAAGGGTGATCATCACAATAGTGGCCATTTTCCCTTCAACCCGCCTTAGAGAATAAGCAACAACCAAAATTAAACTAATGAACACTGCTTGCGCTTCAATACTAAATGGCACGGTTACAAATATAGCCACCGCAAAAATAATGAGAGTGAAAAAAGCGACCTTTAAGGTGCTGTTTCTCCAAAGTGGA
Source organism: Pseudoalteromonas sp. P1-26 (assembly GCF_001401795.1). Taxonomy (NCBI): domain Bacteria; kingdom Pseudomonadati; phylum Pseudomonadota; class Gammaproteobacteria; order Alteromonadales; family Pseudoalteromonadaceae; genus Pseudoalteromonas; species Pseudoalteromonas sp. P1-26. The sequence goes on from NZ_LKDX01000017.1 coordinate 54,143, forward strand.
GAGCGACTCACTGCTTTATATGATTTAGTTTTTGTTTGCTTTCTAGCAACTAACCAAAACCCTTTAAAAGAGCGTACTAGTTTACTGTCTGCCAGTCTCAATAAGCGAGCTGATCGCGTGATTTTACGCCAAGATTTACGCTGCTCAACGGCGATATGTTGCTGTGAGGTTGTGGTGGTATTGAATAGCGCAAGGTACACACTTTGCAATGCAATCCGAATGCAATTGCTTGGTGTAAGTACTGGTTGAGAAACATGAGGATACAAGCGTTTAAGTTTAAGCTTTAACTCACGTTTTTTATTGTTTTCTAATTTAATAAACAATGACAAAAAAAGCACAAAAAAGGGGAGTAAAATCGCTCCCAATAGGCTCATTTTGTGTTGGTTGTAATAACTATAAAATTTTATAAATACGAAGCGCACAAGTTGCTTCGTTAAAAACAACCCTAAAATACCTTTAAGTAGTCGGTGTGTGATACCGAGTGAATGGATGCTATTGGTCATTCTGACTCGCGCGGCTTACAAGCCAACCGGCTAGCGTTTCAAAGTCATCATTAGCAACGCTGTATGGAGCACAGTTAATCGCCACATTTCTAAATGCAGTTGCTTCTTTGATGACTTCATCTTTATTGATATATAAAGGTGCGATTAATGGTAATTCAGTCTGCCAAAGCTGCAATAAATCTGATTCAATCTCAGAGGCTGAATTATATTTATTGGTTAAAAAATAATGCTGCCAAGATGATTCAGCCTGCTTTAGAGTGTTTAAACGTTTGAAAGCAAAACTGTGACAAATAGCATCACAATTAATAATCTCAAGGAAAATATCGTCTTCATTTAGTGAATAGCGGTGCACATCAACATGGGCTGGGCAGTCAAATAAAAACCAGCTGTCATCGCTGTCATTAAGCTGCTGACAACTCTCAATAATGCTTGAAAAGTCTAACCCTAAGTTCGAACGGCTGCCATAGGGTAAAAACTTTACGCCGTCGTTATCTTGGTGAAACTGCTCACATGCAGAGGCAAAGTTTGGGTAATCACTCCAGCCTAGCTGATGCTCCCAAGCAAGACCAAGGTGTAGGCCTAAGTCGCCTTTTGGATCTAAATCGATGGCATACACAGGCACATTTGATTTTCTCAAAGCACAAGCAAGGTTGGCCACAATAGATGTTGTACCAGTGCCACCTTTAATTCCTTTTAAAAAAATTCGCTTCATTTATGATTCTTTATTGCGTTTTTGTTAATTTTTTCGTGCTCTGTGTTTGTGTTGTTGCTAATGCGATATCGTTAAGCAAAGGGTACTTTTCAATCGTTTTGCGATTTTTTTCAACATCAACAATTTCAACATAATCCGTTTCCTTGCCGCCAAATTGGCGTAACAGCTTTTCAATATCGTATTGAGTTAAGGTATGTGAATTTTTTACTGCAAAGTCATTCATCTAAAAAACCGTTATGAGAAAAATTAGCTTAAAAATGTTCACGATCCATGGACATAATCTGCATTATATATAGAATAGCGTTTAAAACTAGTACTAAAGTATCTTTTTTAAGGGTTTGTTGGTGCCTCATTTAAATATTACAGGACTAAACGGAGCTTTCTCTGAGCTAAAGCGAGGCGCAAACTATGCTTTACTTGCCCCGCTAGATAATCAGCTATTAGAGTTAACAAGGCATCTTTTAACCAATCATAAAGACTCGGTTTTTTTGCTTTCTGAACAAGTCGAATTATTTTTCGAAGGAGAGGGAAGCGAGTTATTATTTACCTTGTTCGAACAAGGGGTACTACGTCCTTTCTATTTACATCATAATGAGAATGTATCAAAAAGTTTGCATTTTTCCCGTGGTGTTATTAACGAAATAAAACAGTATGAGCAACTGAAAAACAGCACGGTTATCGTGCATGTCGATTCAGAACATTTAGTCTCTTTGAACGAACAGCAGCTTGGTGAAAAACTCAAGCTCTATGTTGCTTTGTCACAATCAAAAAATGTCACTTTAATGTTTTTAATGTCAGGTGCTTATGTCAGTGAATTGAGACGTCAGTTATTAGCCTTAAACCGTTTCTTTGATGGCCTTATTTATATAACTCAAGAGGCATCAATTCGCACTCTTGAGTATGATTATTGGTGTCATAAAGAAGGAGTTATCGCTGGGCGTTCGGTTAATTTACAGCTTCATGATGGTCAACTTGCATTAGTTGAGGTAGAGCAAGAGGCTGATGATAAGTCGCAAGCAACGGAGCAAGACTTTGATGAAGACGAGGTATGGCTAACTCGCAGTGCTGTACCTGAGGGTACAAAGCTACCCGTGTTTTATAAAATAATTGATGATAATGATGCTCTTTTTTCTAAAGGGCTTACCAAAAAATCAGCGACGTTAGTTTTTGCAGTTACCCGATACACTGATTTAAAAGCGTTAGCCAAAGATTGCTTCTCTCTTCGAAAGAAATGTGGTCGCCGACTGAAATTAGTAATTCAAAATGTTGATGGCATTATTCGTCATCAGGACGAGTGCTTATTTTTAACTTTAGGGGTTAATCTTATTTTATATAGTTATTCTGAGCCTTCGCGTTTACTGTCACAAATTCAGTCAATTCAAGGGTTTCAGTTTACAAGGCCACTACCGAAATCTATTGATGATGTTCTAAAATACAGTGAAAATGTATTGGCTAAAGGTTATTTGCCTCCAGATAAGTTCGTACAGCAGGTTGCTAAACATAGTGACTCAGCTGCCAATCTGGGTGTAAGTGGCGTGCTTGTTATGTTGCAGCTTTTACCGCGTATTGATGCCATACATCCATTACATTTATTTCATGTAAAACGTGAAGGGGATATTTTTAGTTTTGCTGATGGCACGGTTTACCTTTATCTACATGCTTGTCGAGAGCACGATGTGGAAAGTGCGATTAAACACTTATTTAAATTACAGATAAGCGACTTTTTTATGTCAAAAAATGTCATTGCTGATCATTTTTATATTCAGCAAGAATGTCGCCGTATGCAACGTCATTTTGCTAATACTGAAATAACCGACTTTACCCAACAATTACAAGAAAACGTCAGTTACATTTTTGATACAAAAATAGCAGACATTGCAAATTTAAATACAGAGACACCGGAATTTAAAAAAGTGATTCGACCTATATCTGAGCCAATTAAAGTGACCTTAAAAGGTGAGCTATCATGAGCTTAAACCAGTTTTTTATTACTTTTATCATCGCAATGTTAATCGGCATTTTGCTAAGTAATACAGGTAAGGTATTGTTTAATAAAGTAGTCGTGCTCTACCGAAAACTAACATTTAGGCATGTATTATTAACGCCCTATACGCCAAAACGACACAAGAAGGATAACAAGTGAGGCTTTCAGGATTAGGTATTTGGAATTTATACTTTCTAGTTAAGTTTGTTCTGTATAGCCGAGGTGATATTTCTTTTGATTTATTTGCAAACTTAGCATTTTTTGCTTTTCTAGCTATCTCTTTTCAACATGTTTGGTTATCTCGTATCAAACACGCTATGAGTGTGGTGGTAGGAGTGGCCTTGTTGTATCACGACTCGTGGTTGCCCCCGATTTCCAGGCTCACCAAGCAAGCTGGCAATGTACAAGACTTTAGCATCGGCTACTTTTTTGAGATCACAGCGCGCGTTGTTAGCCTCGATATGATTTTTGCGCTCTTTGCTTTAGTGGTTTTTTATTGGTTTACTGTGAAGTGGTTGCGTTACACCAGTATTTCAATAATTGGCTTTATGTATGCGTTTTGGTTAGGTGGGGCTGTTACGAGTGATGAGGTTACAACTCAAGTTGCTAGCAATAACCAAACTACAAAAAAACAAGTACCCGTTTTAGTTTCTGATACAGCAAAACAAAAGACACCGGATCAACAGTTACAAGACTTTTACCAGCAACAGAATTTACTACAAAGCCAGTTTCCTGACGTATTTAATGGCCAGCCATTTGATGTTGTTGTGCTAAATATTTGCTCTTTAGCGACGGCTGATTTAAATGCAATTGGTGTTGAGCCACGAAACTTATTTGCTGATTTTGATATTTTGTTTAGCCAATTTAACTCAGCAACGTCGTACAGTGGCCCTGCGGCAATTCGTTTATTACGAGCAAGTTGCGGGCAAACAAGTCAAGAGCAACTATTTAAACCTGTTGATGAGCAATGTCAGCTATTCACTAACCTTGCTGAGCTTGGCTATAAAACCAGTGTGGCTCTTAACCACGATGGACATTTTGATGACTTTATTGGTTTGATCAGACAATACGGTGGTGTTTCTGTGCCAAAACTGGATTTTAGCCAATTTAGTGCTGCGCAGTATGGTTTCGATGGCAAACCGATTTATTCTGATGCGGATATACTCACTAATTGGTTGAAAAAGCAAGGTTCGAGTGAGCAGCCTAGGGCTCTTTACTACAACACCATTAGCTTACACGATGGCAATCAACTTGCTGGTCGTGAACGTATGAATAGCTTTGAAAGCTATCCGCTTAGACAACAGCGCTTATTTAATGACATCGATAAGTTTATAACTGAGTTAAAAGCACAAGGTCGAAACGTAATGCTGGTGGTTGTGCCTGAGCATGGGGCTGCCTTACAGGGTGATAAACTACAATTCTCTGGTTTGCGCGAAATTCCGAGCCCTTCAATAGTTTCAGTGCCAACAGCGGTTAAATTCATCGGTCCTGATATAAAGCATGATGGGCTGAATGTCGTTGATGAAACAATGAGTTATTTTTCACTATCAGAGTTAATCAATAATACGATGAAGTTAGATTTGTTCACAGGGTCGGTACCCATTAACCGAGTGCTTGATAATTTACCAACTTCAGCCAAGGTCGCCGAGAATGAGGATACGGTAATGATGTATATAAAAGGGCAGCCTTACATCCAATTAGATGGTGGAGAATGGACCAAGTACCCGACTAATTAAGTTATTTGTCCAAAATTGTTTACAATAGACTACCCAGCTGCAGGGAGTTAGCGTATTATTCTCATACTATAGGTTCCCGTTTTTTGAGGATGTAATGCGTTTAGATATCCACTGTGCTGACCGAATTGGTATCGCACAAGAGATTCTCAATATCTTGGTTAGTTACCAAGTTGATTTAAAAGGCATCGAGGTAGATTCGGTTAATTGTCGAATGTACGTGAGCTTTCCGCCTATTGAGTTTGAACAATTCCAAAAAATTATGCCATCTATCCGTTTGATAGATGGCGTGAAAGACGTTCGTACAACTGCATTTTTACCTTCTGAGCGAGAGCATAATGAGTTAAATACATTACTACGTGCATTGCCAGACGGTGTGATATCTATTGACGCTAAAGGCTGGGTGCGTTTATGTAATGATGCCGCGTGTCGCGACTTGCAATTATCTGAAAGCGAAGTGATTGGCGCTAACATTAATAATTTGCTTAAAGGCTTTAATTTTACGCGTTGGTTAGAAGGCAAAGAAGTACTTGGTCAAACAACCCGAGTTGAAGTAGCTGGCGAAGACTTTATTGCCGATATTCTACCTATTTCAGTCCCCCAAGGTGCTGAAGGGGATGTGTTAGCCGGTGCAGTTATCAATATCAAATCACAAAGTCGCTTAGGCCAACAAGTCAGTGCGTTCCGTCGTTATGGCCAAGAAAGTTTTGCAACCATACATAACTTTAGTACTGCAATGCGCCGTGTGGTTCGTGAAGCGCGTAAAATGGCACAACTTGAAGCGCCAATCCTGATTACTGGTGAAACAGGTACAGGTAAAGAGCTACTTGCTCGTGCTTGTCATTACGCATCAAACCGCTCAGTAAAACCGTTTATCGCTTTGTCGTGTGCTTCGTTGCCTGATGATGTCGCTGAGTCTGAACTATTTGGTTACGCAGGCTATGAAGAAAACGCGGCACCAAAACGCGGCGTTTTAGAGCAAGCTGATGGTGGCACAGTGTTTTTAGATGAAGTTGGTGAAATGTCGACTCAGCTACAAACTAAGCTACTACGTTTTTTACAAGACGGTACCTTCCGAAAAGTCGGTGATGAAAACGAAGTAAAAGTAAATGTGCGTATTGTTGCCGCAACACAAAAAGATTTACCAGCGATGGTGCAAGAGGGAACATTTAGAGAAGATCTCTATTACCGAATTAATGTTTTGACTTTAGAAATAGCCCCATTACGTGATAGAAAAGCAGATATCGGCCCGCTAGCAGAGCACTTTATTCAAAAGTATGCCCAGCAAAATGGTCATTCTGTGCCTGTGATGTCTGAGGATTGTTTACGCTTTTTACAAGATTACCCATGGCCGGGTAACGTGCGCCAATTAGAAAATGCGATTTATCGTGCGGTATCCTTGCTAGATGATAACGAACTGCGTATTGAGCACCTGCAGTTACCAACATTTACTCATGATTTAGGTTATCTTGAGTCTGACTTTGAAGGAACCTTAGACCAAGCGGTAAAACGTTTTGAGGCGACATTACTTCGCAAGCTTTACCCCGCTTATCCAAGCTCTCGCCAGCTCGCTAAGCGATTAGGTTTGAGTCACACTGCAGTAGCAAATAAGCTGCGCGATTATGGGATTAACCGTAAGACAGTGAAGGTTTAATTATCTAGTTTAATTAAGCAAAAAAGGCTTAGGTAAAACCTAAGCCTTTTTCTTTTCGATAAAAACTATTGTTTGGTACCCATATCTTTGGTGACACCATCAATGGCGATACTTTTTATACCCTCATCGTCGAACTTAATAACAACACTGATGTTATTGCGGGCAAAAAAGTAGTCTCGATTATCAAGGCTGATAACATAATCACCTTTGACTGAATCGCTGAATTTGCGCTTTTCGAGTTTTAGGGTGTGATCAGCAATTTGCCAGTTGAAGCCTTCAATAAAGCCATTATTAAATTCCTGAACCCATACCTGTTGCTCGTCTTTGCTGAGTGTAATCGCCACAGAATATGACTCAGGTAATGACATATCATAGCTTTTATCACCAATAGTGAACTTTTCAGCATCTTGTTGCCAAGCAAAGCCAAATTTAAAGGCTTTTTCAACACCCGTTGGGTACTTTAAGGTTCCATCCCCAGCAAAGTTAAAATCTGCAAAGGCAGAGCTGGTAAATAAACTGGCTGAAAACAGAGTGACCAAACTAAATAATTTCATTAGGTTATTCTTTTTTTATACTAATATATGCACAGATTAGAGCAGAATATTCGCCTTAGCAATACGCTGTGATACACTTTGTGCATCATCAACTGGTTAGACCTTTACCGTGAACCTCTATTTTCGACTAATACTGCTGTTTTTTAAAATTAAACGTAATCGTGATTATCAACAATTGTTAGACACGATTGATATTGAATTCAAAGCGTTACCGACCGATTGCGATATTAACTTCCATCTGACTAATTCTCGCTACTTAGCAATGATGGACCTTGCCCGTACTTGGATGACTGAGCGAGTAGGCTTGTTAAAGCACATAATGAAGCGCCGCTGGTTTCCAATCGTTAATGCAACTGCAATTACCTATATTCGCGATATAAAGCCAATGCAAAAGTACACAGTTAGCACTCGCTTGGTTGGCTGGGATCATAAATACTTTTACATTGAGCAAAAATTTCATTCAGAAAGAGGTTTGCATGCAATTGCTTATGTGCGTGGTGTATTTAAACGCAAAAAAGGTGTAGTCAGCGTTGAAGAGATGCTTGAAGTTGCGGGCTTTAGCGGTGTTGCCCCTATTTTGCCAGCAGAAGTGATGCACTGGAAAGAAATGTTAGAGCAAAAGAAGCTCACTAATAAGTGATACCTAAGATTAGCTAAAAAAAATGCCAGCTAAGCTGGCATTTTATGGCTTTAAACACAGTTTACTCTGCTGCGCAAACTGCTTCACTAACAAACGTTAAGTCGTTTACGTGTGCTGGACCATCCATTACAAATGTCGCTTCAGCGGTGTTTTGATCTAAGGTGTAGATTTTTGCATTCTCGCCGCTTTCTCTACCTGAAATATAAATTGTACCGTCATCAGCAATCGCAATACCTGACGCCCAGTTAACACCGTGCTCACCGATTTGAGTTAACTCAAGGCTGCCTTCATCTAATGTGTAAAGTGCTTTACCAGTTAATACGTAAAGTACATTGTAGTCACTTGAATAAGCGATGTCGCCATCAGAGAATGAGTCGCCTTCATACGATAGTTTACCTAATACCGTTTTTTCACCTGTAGTTAGGTCAAAATCATACATGTATGTTTTGCTTGTCGCACGTAAAGACAGACCATCCGCAGTCACTGTTGAGCGATAAATAGGGAATGATGTCGCATCGGCAACTTCAGCTTGCGTATCAGTGGCTAAATCTAGGCTATAGATTTTTGACGCTTTGCTGCTCTTATCAAGTTGCTCCATGAAGTACAGCAAACCGTCTTTGCTAGCAATATTTGATGCTGTATTGTTAAGACCTGCAACAACCGTTACAGCGCTTGATTCTGGGTTAAAGTGATACACATAGCCTTCAGTCTCAGAACCAAAGTTATTAATACCATATAAACCGGTTACAACTGCACATGGTGCCGGAATTTCAGTCACTACGACGTTATCAATGAATGCACCTACTGAATCAGATGTCCCCGCGCCTGCAAAGCTTAACACTGAGCTTGCGCTGTCAGCCTCAACTGTAAAGCTGTATTTAGTCCAGCCTTTTGTGCTGCTGCTGACAACGGCTAATGATTCACTATTCCAGAAAACTTCTGCTTTATTTGTTTGTTCATTGCCTGTTACACGTGCAGAATAGTAAAAGCTCACTTCATATTGATTCCCAGCAGTCGTCGCAATTGCTTGCGAAATACTGTAGTTGGCTGTTGAATCAAGCTCAATGAGTTGCTCACCATCTTGCGCAGGAACAATGCCAAGTTTATTGGTTTGAATTTCAAATTTAGCGTTAGTACTACGAGTCCAACCAGGTATTACATCAAATAACTGCCATTGACCATTGTGATCGGTCACTGTATCTGTATTCTCAAATGATCCGTTTTCTACTAAATTTGTGCCAGCCATTGCGATCGTTGATGCAATAGCTAAAGGTAAAATTGCTAGTTTAGTAACCAAGCTTTTCATGACACTCTCCGTTAGGTGATTAACATAAAATTAATATTGAATAGTATAATTTTACTGCTTTAAATGGCTTTTGTTCAATTAAGGAACAAGCCGGATTTGCGGTGATTTTACGTATAACCGTTTAACTTTATGATTTGTAAAAGCTTGTTTTTTGATCGGAAATTTCTGATTTTTCAAGATTTTTTTATAGCTCAAAAAAACCAAACCCATAAGTATTGGGGTTTGGTCTTGGGTCTAACCATAAAGTTAGTCTTGATTTGACTTGTTCGCGAACCATCCAGACTTTTGATTGCGACTAAGTTTACCGAGTAGCTTAATCGCTTTTTCTAAAGTGATACGCTGATCTGCAATATCGCGATAAATTTGGTTTGCGCGCTTTTTCCGTTTTACTGCAGCACCGGCATCTAAAAATGATTCAATTAGTTGATTGAAGTATTTCACAAGTAAGGCTTGTTGTTGCTCCTGCTTCTGGTTTGATTCATCTTCTTCAAGTTTTTCTAACAGGCTAGATATTTCAGCCTGGCAAAACTCATTTTGCGCAAGGTGAGTTTTCTTTAAAGTTGCTAAATGTTGTTTCATATAGTCTATTTCAATGAGATTGAACGAAACAATCATATTTAAGTTTGTAAGTGCGGTACGAAACTCTTTAGCTGAACACTGTTCAGTAAATAAGTGGCGAATGGTTTGATGTATTTTCTGCCACTGTTGCCATGCGTACACGTAGTTTAAACCCGCACCTTTTATGTTTTGCATGCCTACAATAACCTGATGTGTATTTGGCAGAGCTAAATCGGCGGTTGAAATAGTAAGTTCATCGGCAGATAAGTTACTATTTTCATGGACTGTTATTTTAGACTTAGTAATAGTTAATAGGCGCTCTTTTATTTCATTTGCATTTTCAGCTATGTTTTCTTGTAAAGCAGCAAGCGCATTTCGTTGAAAGTGGTGGCAGAAATAACTCAAAATAACACCTACTTGTGAGTCTAAAATATCTCCGAGAATTTCTTTTACGCAGGCTTTATTGAGTGTCCCTTCACTCAGCGACATTAATTTATCTGCATTGGTTTGCCCATATGCATTGACAAAGCGGGCATGGAGCTGCTCTGCAGTAAATAAGTTCAGTTGTACCAATAGACTTTCAAGTTCTTCAATATCATTATTTTCAATGAGCTTATCAATTCGCTCTGTTAATGCATTAATAAAATAACTATAAAAGCCATCTACATTAGTACCTATCACTACAATTCGGTCAAACCTTAAGTCATGGCTCAAAATATTAGCGAATACTTTCGAGCGAGCGACACGATCATTACGGTTATTAATTAATGCAATGACTTGTGTCTTAGGGCAATCATTGAGCTCATAAAGGCTGAGTCTGCGCCAATTCTCAAGCGTTGCTAAGCGCTCGTTTGCCGACATACTATTTACAAAAGACTGCTCTATAGAACCTATTGGTGCCCTAGGAAACTGTTGTAATACGCCGATATCAGGAATAATTCGCGCAGAGGTTTCTTTAAATACATAATCTTTGCTGAGGCCAATGTGTTTGGCCATTTTACAAACTAAAGCAATATTTGCAGGGTGCTCTTGATATGGATAAAGGGCTCGAATATCTTCGGTAATTTGTAGGCCGTCAGCCCAATGAACCTGAATTAAATTTGAATTCTTTTGCTTCGCATTCGCCTCAAGTATAGGGGCCATGTTTTGCTCGCTGGTGAATACTAAGCTGTTTTCACCAATAAAATGGCTTGTTTCATTAGCAACATCGATACCTGTTGGTCCTAAAATGTCTTCATGATCCGGGTAGGCGTTAGTGATAGTTGAAAAGCTATCTTGCATCCAGTTGCGCAAAATTCTGACATAACGCGGAGTTAACCCCATGCATTCCCATAAAAAAACATCCGCATTTACATTTTTGGCAAAGTGTAAAACGTCACTTTGTTCCCAAATGCTGGCTTTATCAAAGGGTCTAAATAGAGGGATTTCGAACTGTTCACCACTGGCTCTGGCATAGATCATGGTCGCTTCACAGCCTGTGGTTTTACTAACAACTTTTAACGTGAGGCTACTAAAAAGTGCAGCTTTTAAACGCTCAGTTCCTGACTTTCCTCGCGTTCCCCAACCACCAATTGAAACCGGAATGTGTGCTCTGTCAGACTTTATTTGACGACTAATTTTCAAATGCCTTGCCCAAAAGTAGGCAATAAAGCTGAGCACAAAGAATATAAGCTGGCCTATGCTATTTTGGTAAATTGAATACGCATACTCTTTAAAGCTTGACCATAGATTAAACAGAAATGGTGTAATTGCGAGTTTGTTATATAACCTACTGATACTTGTTTCTACCGGGAAGTTTGTATCAAGTACGCTACCATACGGCTGAAAATCAAGTGTAAACCCTTTACTTTTTAATATCTCTAAAAACTGTTTTTGTTCAACTTCTGAGCCATTTCTCAGTTCGTTTAATTTTTCATAGTTAAACGATATCCAGCTATAGCAGTAAAGCCTTTTAAATAGGCTCTTCGGTGGGGTCACTATGAGAATACCATCCGGTGTATAGGTTTTTGCTGGCGTTTTTAGGTTGTCTTGAGAAAGGCTGCTCAAAAGAAAGTCGAGTAATGGCAAGTGTTCACGAGCACTAAATTGCTGCTCATCAAAGCGTGGTTCGCCAGGGACTTCTGTTTGACTAATTTCAGCCACTGTACTACTAGGTACATGCATAAATGCACTTGGTTTTCTTGCATGCAAGTGGTTAAAACTCTGGCGTTTATCAGTACTCGGCGTTTTGAATTCATGCCAAAGTCGCCAAAAACGAAAGCCTCGCTTGTAGCCATATTGTACTTGCCATGATTTCTTTCGCGCACTGACATTGTAGGCTTCATAATTTTGCGCTTGATTACTTAATAACCTGCCGAGTAACTGCTCATTCCAATCAGCTAAATCTAGATTTTTGTGGGCGCTCAGGTCAACTTCAAGTTGTGCTACTTGCTGCTGGTGCACAAAGCTGACAAGTTGTTCCCGTACACGGCTGATAATGCGGCGAATAGCGAGACTTGGCTCATCTTCTAGGCGCTGATTTAAAAATTCCACAAATGATTTAAATAAACTATTAGCTTGCTGCTCTGTATGGCAATCCACTTGCAGGTTAAACATAATGCGAGGACTTAACTCGAGTAATAAGCGCTTTTCAGCAAAGCTAGCCGTTGCTATTAATTGTTGTTGCCAAACTTTGAATCCTTGCTGATGCTCACTGAAACGTGGATCGGCTAATTGCTTAATCAGAGTTAACCTAACAGCCTGTTGAGTCTCATTTTGTAAGCCTTCTAAAATAAGCTGTTGCGAGCATGGCCATGGCAACACAGAACACAGCTCATAGACACTTTGCCTTACTCTTGGGTAGCGATGTTTGGCGAGTAAAAATAATAGTTTAATGTTAACCTCACTGAGGTTAAGCTGTTTGCTAAGGATGCCAGCAAAGGCACTGAGTAAAAATAACTGCCTTCGGTCAATTTGCTCATTTTCAGGTAGCTCTAAATCAATATGAGAGCGCATATAGTAGCGTGTGAATGTTGGCCTTAAATTAATTAAAATTTCTAAGATATCGACTTTTGCAGCATGCGGGGTTGTTATTTTTTCAAGAGACTGTAGTAAGTTTTCTACTAATTCGGCATTAAACTCAGGATCATCTACATATTCACTTATTAGCTGCACTTGATTTGCCAAAGCGCGAAAAATTGAGTTGCGAATGGCTTCATTGTCAGTTTTTTCTAATAACGACAAGAAAAAGCTTTCTAAATTTAGAGTCAGCCATGATTTCGCAATTTCGTCAGCGTGGCTACGTAAATAGCGATTCGCTAAATCCCCAAGTTTACCAATTAAAAATTTCAGTGATTGTTCAAGCTCAGAGGTTTTATCTTGATAGCGATTAATCATCGCACCTTCATCAAACCAGCGCTGAAAAGCCTCTTGATCTTTTTTTAGCTGCAGTCGGTCTGCCCCTAAAATGTATGCGTAATCAAGAATGTGAAACTCACGTTCTGCTTTTAACTCTGCATGGCTCAAACGCTCTACAAAACGGCGATGGTCGGTATCAAGTTTAAGCAACTGATTCTGCAAGGTTTCAATCTTGTGAGTAAGGAAAGCAATCGCTTGTAATAAAAGCCAGTCATCTTCATCGTCATCGTCAGGTTGATTTTTTATCAGCTCCCATTGGCTTAATTCATCAACAAGTTCATGGTACTTCTGACGGTATAAGTCTAGCCAAAAACTAGCTATATCAGCAAATAGCAAGGTTTCTAGGCGTTGTTTAAGTTGTTTACTGCTCATAATCACTGTGCTCTAGCAAATGGTTAAGTTGAAGTGCAGGGAAAATAATTTCATCATGAGCAAAAGGTGCAAAGCCGGTGTGCTGGTTATTACCTGATGAAAACTCGAGACTAATATTATGATTGTTCCAGACCCAGTCTTGCTGCCAGCTTAGTTTCAGCCAGCCGTTTGTAAAACTGCCTAAATTGACTTGTTTTTGCCACGCAAAGCGAGTGATGTATTGCCATGTGGCTGTAGCTCTATGCTCATCGGCAAAGCGATAGTAGCTATCTAAACCAACTTGAAAAATGTGGCCACGATAATATTGGTTCCAACTTGAGTTGAAACGTAAGTAGTCTAGGCTTATCCAGTCATCGTTAGAACCAGAGGAAACACCAAAATTAAGGTAGTTATCAACCCAAGGTTGATAACGGTACTGGTAATAACTCAACCAGCCAGATGCATGATTTTCACGGTAGAAGTTGAAAACGCTCGAGTTTAGTTGCTCATCTGATAAGTAATCATCAAGGTCTGCGCTGTTATAACGAATGTAAGGCGTTACTTGCCATTGGTGACGGTGCACAGTATCGCGCTGCCAAGACTGACCAATACTGATACTTGCATCTAATGCATACTGTAAGTCAAAACTATCATGGCTTGGCTGCCAACGTGAGTTGATTTGCGTGTCGATATACCATGGGCTGTTTTCATCTTGCCAAGAATGGTAACCATTTAGGGCAAAAATATCAGCCTGGCTATCGCTCATAGAGTAATAGCCCTCTAATTGATACCAGTGGTTATCATCATTGAGGCGTAAGCGGGCACCTATATCTATTTCTTCACGGGCAGGTATATCTTCGGCACTTTGGAAAATTGTTTGTTGATCGTAGCGAATAAATCCCTGCCAATTTAATTCGTCACTATGTAGGTTTATCTGCTCATTGATAATAGAGGGCTTTTCTGGCGCTTGATAAGTGACCAGTTCTGGCAACAGGGTTTTTGCCTGTGAGTAAGGTGAAATTTTATTGCTTTGCTCACTTAGCTGCCAGCTATACAAACGAACGTATTGTAATTTATCTGCAGTCACTTCAACCTTACCCGCAGGGTGGAAGAAACGTCTTTCTGTTCGCTTAAATTCATTCATCTGTTCTAACTTAATGAGTCTGTCAGCAGGTAATTTGGCCATTAAAGGCGTATCAGGTGTCACTGTGTAAAAGAGTAACGTTGTCGGCAGCTCTAGGTGTTGCCAGCGACCTGTAACATATTGTTCAGCTTCAATTGTTAGGTGCTGCGATAGATACGGGTTCAGCCACCTGACAGAAATGATGTTGTTATCCAATTCACGTTTGTTAAATGTGAAAGGAATGCTTTGCTGCTCTGTGACTGACCAGATCTTTTGATCATTTGCTAATTGTAATGACAGGTTAGCAACATTTGCACGAGCCAATTCAGCAGTAGAAAAGTTAAATTTAAAGCGAATTTGTTGCCCTTCAGTTTGTGCTAAATCAATGTTTAATGTGTGGAATGGGCGCAGCAGTATGCCTTTATTGGAGCCTGCCTGTGTATTAAGCAATGTAAAACGATCTGCAAAGCTACTTTGCGCTGTACTTTGCATGTCAAATAATCGCGTACCAGCAAAGTCGAGCAAACTATCTAATGGCTGCCATTGACCATAACTTTCTATTCTGTTTTGTAAAAAGGTCGACTTAGAATCCGCACCTAAGGTTTCTAAGCGCTGAAGAAGTTGTGTGTATTGGTTATTGGTAAGGCGCTTTTTACTAAGTAAATAAAGCCCATTTAATAAAAGTTCGGCTTGTGTAGCGTCTGCAGAGTAGATAAGCGACATAATATCATTTGATGGGGATTTATTTGCGGCGTCAGACACATAATCGAACTGACTAAATAAAGAGTCTGGAATGAAGCTCACATCAAGATAACTCGTATGGTCAGCTGTTATTTTTAGCGCTTCACCAGCTTTAAGGCGAATTACTAGTGTGGCTGCAATTGAGGCCGCTTGTTGGTTTTTAACAAACAAAGTAGTTGCGGGTATATCACTAAAAATAGGCATGAGTTTATGCTGATATTGACTCTCAGCCATAAGCCAAGCGGTTTGATACTCACCGTTCTGCTTGGCTGCTGTGCGAGCCTTAATAACTAAATTAATAGGTGTTTGGGCTGTAAAGTGCCATGGCATTGTTTTTGTGATGATAGTATTTTGATATTTCCTCTGGCTGTTAATAAAGGTTTCTTGCATACCAGCTTTTACTAAATAACGCGCTTCATCAATGAAGGGAGGGGCACTGAGAGTTTGATAGTTAAGCGCTTTAAAGCTTTCAGACACTTTAGTTGGCACAGTTGATGAGTGAGCCAGCCACGCAGCCAAACGATGTTTTTGCTGTTTTACCGCTAAATTAATCAAAACTGGCGGGCACTCATTTATGCTTGTTAAGTTACCTGCACACAGTGCAAATAGTTTGATATCTTGACGTTCTGTTTGATAACTATCAATCAAGGCTTTTGCTGCAAATTGCTTCAGCTCTAATTGCTGTGTACTTTTGTATAGGCCTTCTAAATAACTATTGGCTAAGTGGAACTGTTGCTGTTTACGTAAAATTGCGACTCTAAGTTGCCAAGCTTGTTTAGCAATTGTTGTATTCGCATTTTGGGTCAGAGGTTTTAAAAATGCTAAGGCATCGAGAGGGGCGCTATCAGCTAAGTCTTTCGCTGTTAATAATGATTGTTCGGCATTAAATGCAGAGACGTTTTTACGTGCTGGCGCGTAAGGCTCGATGGCCGCTAAATAATCAGCATGTTGTTTGTGTAGGTCATCTGCAATCAGTTTTGATATCGCAGGGCTTATATTCTTAGTATTAACTGCTTGTTGATATATCACTTCGTCGCTTGGCAGATCAGCAAGCGTTCTTGCATAGAGCGCAAACTCAACTTTATTTGATTGACTACTTAAGCTTTGAATTGTTAACGACTGACTGCTCAGTGGCACAGAGATAAATAATGTTTGAAAGTCATTTGTTGCTTTTAGGTTTACTAACCAACTATTTTCACCTGCAGATAGTTTCAATTGGCTGTCTTTAGTGCTCCTTGCAATTAAAGTTAACCAAGGTGTTGCACGTTTTTCACTAAATAAATCAAATAGCTGTGCAGATTGGCTTAAAGTGGTTATAAGGCGGAGCTGTTGATTTATACGCGGATAAAACTGATCGTCTACTAAGCGTTGCTCAGCGAGTTCAGTAACCATACTATTTTGAGACTCAACTGCGTTCAAAGTGCGATAACTACCCTTAAGCTGGGATTGCCCAGTCATCATAGATAGCAAGTTGGTACGGCGTTTTAGGGCTAGTGAGTTATTTGCTTTAAATACATCATCACTAAACACTTGCAATGAGTGGTCGCGATAAACCGCTGTAATGGCATCATCAGCGACTTGATACCAGTAGGGTAACAGTAATTTTTCTTGTTCTTTTTCTGCAGCATTATCATCATAAATTGCGCGGTGACTTTGCTCCAGTTTGATAAATGCATCGGTTTTACTTTTTATCGTTAAGTATTGTCCGGCAGCGATAGCTAGGTACTCAGTATTTTCAAGGCCTAACGACTGTTCTTTATATTCTAAGGCTTGGCTATTAATGGTATTGATTTTAGCAACCAATTGTTTATCGACATACGCATAAACAACACCTTTTTCATCAGGCTGTTGCATATTTTGGCGAACAGATAATTTAAGCTTTTTTGCTGCCGAGAAAAACAAGGTGACTTCGTCATCTTTGCTTAGTTGATAATAACGTTCACTGCCATTGCGGTTTTTAGTTACAACTGAGGGCTTAGCAAGCGACAAGGCTCGTCTAAAGCTATCTACATTTTGTGGTATATGACCAATCATAGCGCTGAACGTGGCACCCTCATCTAGATGATTTTGGATGGCGACAATTCGGTTATGGCCCATAGCGGGGAGTTGGCATCGCTTCGTATCGCATAATAAATCGCGATGCACTTGTAGGCGTTGTTGTATGTATTGGGTATTCCCCGCACTAATAATGAATTTATTAAGAAGCTCAGGGTCAATGTCTAGCCAATGTCCTTTAGGAAGCCAAAGATAGCGATGTTGCTTGGCACTAAAGTTCATATCTTGGCTAGTGGTATAGGGCGCGAGCTTTGGCGAGGTTTGCAGCCAAATTGCGGGCTCAAGAACACCTCTATTTGTATCAACAGCGTATGCAGGCTGCATTGAAAGCAGCAGTAAAATAATAGCAATTATGAAATAAGGCATTGGTTAAACAACTTAAATAGCTGGTTATTAGAAACTAATCGCTCACGCAAATGGCGACTTAACTCGATATGGAAAAACTGACTGTTGTTAGGAGCCAGCGATGCAAGAATATTGGTGGTGCCTCCAAGTTCTTTAACATCAAGGCCATAAACCATAGCTGTAATATCTAGCTGTTCATTTAAACAGGCTGTGATTGCAATCGTCCGCTTGCTAGGTATTGCATGACCATTACTTATAATTGCATCAGCTTTTTTACCCTCAGGAGTCTTCCTTTTTTCTTTTGCGTAACCATGGATCTGATAAATCGAAAATGACTCAACATGTTCAGAGTATGCAAGAATAAAGGCATTACTCGCGCTTGGTTTATACTTACCAAAGTCAATAAGTTCTCCATGCTCATCACGGTCGTTGCGGTGTTTAGTGTTGCTTAAAAATACTTGGCAGTGTGCATATAGTGCCTTTGCAATAGTATGTGTGTGTTTGTCATAAAAGCGATGTGGTGCATAAGCAATGCACTTTTCACCTTGCTGTTTATAATGAATTTCACCACCGGAATTTAAAGATTCATTTGCAAATAGAGCACCTTGGTTGACATTAAAGTGTGTGGGAGTCTGTTGCTGATCAACAAGCCATAACTTTAAGCTCAAGGTAAGCTCATTTAAACTAGGTGTTGCGTGGCATGTAGATACAAAGAGCCAAACTATAATCATCATTATTTTAGTTTTCATGGTTCCACCACCTTACTTTTTGCTCCTGCAAAGGATATTCCTCAAGTATAGAAACCCACACCGTGTCAGTTGTTTGCAGTGTTAGGGAGTGTAACTCAGCAATGTCATTAGTGATTGTTTGAGTAACGCTAGGATAGCTTGTTAACTGACTATTTTTTGGGTGAATTAAAAAAGCATCGAGTAATGCCGATTGATTTAGCATAAAGCGTTGTTTAGCGATGCTGTATTCACTGGTCAGCCCTGCTTTGTAGTCGGCATTTTGTGATAGCGATAACTCTACAGGTTCGCTGCTATTTGCACGAAACACTTTAAATACTAAGCTCATAGGGCGCTGTTGCTTTGTGAAATCAAGTGTCAAAGGAGTATTTTTATCAAGTTGGTAAATGCGTTGCTTTATCCATGGGCGATCTCCATACCAATTTTGGTAAATAGTTTTCGCCTGTGACTGTAATTGCTTTAATGCCTCGACCGATAGCTCAGACACCGCGACTTCTTTGCTGCTTTTGTTAGTTAAGCGATAAACTAAACTATTGTCCTCAGAATCGTCATAAGGTGAATAGTTATTTTTGTTATATAAGCCAAAGTTAAACACCTGCGGTGGTAACTTCGGCATAAAATAGCGATCAGGACTTAGCACTAAAGCGACATTTGATAATGGCAGCTTTGCAAAGAGCTCTTTAGATTGATAAAAAGTTGTCACTAAATCCGGCTCTTTCGGCGGAGTAAAAGTACGGATATTAGTAAAATGTGCTAGCTGCGTTAACTCATAATGATTTGCAGCTCTCTGTTCATACCAAGCGGCAATATCGTAAAAACCATTGATTGGCTCGGGTAGATATTGATGAGAAATTGTTCGTTGATAATTGAAATCTGCTAACCGAGATTTTAATCGAACGTAGACATCTTTTTCAGCGCTAATTTTCAGATGATGAGCATTATCTGGGGTACGTAAATAGTAACTATTGAGCATACCGACACGCTGTCTTTGAGTTGTATCGGTGATCAATCGGTCGAAGTCTGACACTTCACCTTTTAAAGTCACGGTGTAATCTTCTATTGCTAGGTTACGTTCATCATAAATAACCACGTTAAGCTGACTACTTTGCAATGCACGAACGTCAATATTGAGATTACTATTTGGCTCTATATCAAAATCTACACTGGCAAATTCATTCACCAAATAGCTGCCTGCATAACTCGTTAAAATTGGTGTGCTTGACGCTGTTCGCCAATTTGTCAGTAATGGCTCTTCACTACAAATGGTGACTAGGCCTGCATCAATAAGCTCTGTCTTATAGCTATTTTTGCTATCGGTTGGAGATACACTGATTGGTATTGGCGCCTTGAACTGATGCTTATCATACCAAGTTAGCGATGGTAATAGCTGCTCTGAGTTGACGGTGAAAATAAGGCTATCAGTCACATCAAGTTTAATACTGGCACAGAGGCCAAGTTCAGTGTAATAAGCGCCTAAGTCATGCTGCTGCATGCTAAAGTCATAAGTAGTGACATTGTAAGGTAGCGTTTCATACAAAATGTCAGATTTAAAGTCGATACCAGGGATCCCTTGAGGTGCAATTTTTTGCCACCAAAATGCCATCGCATTACTAATTTCAGCGCTGGTTAGCGTGTTTTCACCCATAGTTAAATAGTCAGTGGCACGTCTTCGCCTTTCTAGAGGGCGTTTAAGCCAACTGTTGAGTGGGTCGATATTTTGTTCAGGGGTTTTTGCATGAACACGGACAACCACGCCTTGTAGTGATTTTTCTTCTGGGATCAGCGTTAAATCAAGGCTTTTGGCATTTGGATAATGAGTGATTGGCAAATAAAAAGACTGCCCAGAAGCAACGTTTAGTGATTGTTTATTCTCTATTATTTGTTTGATCTGTTGTTCTTCACTATTGTTAACTAGTTTTGAAGCGTGATGGTAAATTTTATCTAAAATCACATTACCTTTATCGTCATAAAGAACGTATTTAATTGCGTAATTGACCGGTAATTCAAGAAACACAGATTGGTCAAACACGGCATTCGAGAGAATTCGTAATGAATGAGTTCGCTGATTAGAAAATGTAAATCGCAGTGGCTTTTCGCTACTTAACCACTGTACATTAGATCGCGTTTCGGTATTGCTACGTGCATCCACGGGCTCTGCTGAGTCTAGCCACACTAAAAAGCTGCGCCCTGCAAAAAATATAGCTAAAAGTAATGTCAAAATAAGTAATAGGGCGAATAAGCGTTTAATTAAATACACGCTGACCTCCTCCCATTAGCAGGTTAAATGCTTTTACATCAATCAGTTGATTGTTTGTCGGGTTATAGATCGCAAGGATGTTATTGTTCTGCTTTATCATTAGAGCGAATTTATCAAGGTGTTCCAGCTTGATGGTTTGTAAACTACAAGCGGGGATTTGGAAGCAAAAATCTCGCAACGATGTGAGACGCTGATTAGCGACATAGTTATTTACAAGGGTTTGTAGCTGTTGGTTCTTGTTAACATCCAACGGTTGCCAGTTAAATGGCGATAGAGTGGCAAGGTTTATTACCTTAACCTTAGAGTTACTCGAAATGGCTAATAAACGTTGTAACACACTACTTTGATCCATCGAAAACTGTTGTTTAAAGTCTGAAGCGAGCCACAAGGTTGCCAGCTCACTATTGGCATTAAACTGCTGGTAACCGGATTGCGGAGAGCTACCAATCTCGAGACCGCGAGTGGCTTGTTGCCCCATGACTGTTTGATAATTGACACCTAACGCGTTGAGTTCACTATCAACTTGCTTCATTAATGGGAGCGCTGTATCGCTTATTTGTGTTGTTGAGAATGCGATTGCATTTGGGCGTATCCATGAAGGTGCGCTATGGCTGCGAATTTGAATATTCAAACTAGGCTGGTTTTGTGTAAAACGTAAGAAGCTTTGGTGAATAATATTGAATAAAGAATCAACATTATCTGCAGCTAATACATTTGCTTGTGGATGTGCATAAGGGTGCGCCCCTGCAACGAGTAGGTTAGCAGCGTTCGACTTAGCAAATAACTCACTGGCAAAGCTTAACGTATTACTTTCAAATAAAGGTCTAGGGACACTTAAGGTAATTGCTTCGTGCTCGGTCAAATTAAATAGGAATATGCCTTGGCCTTGTTGTAATGCAGCAGGAGTATCTAGCGGGCTCAGCAGTAAATAACGGCCACTGTTGTTCTTTACAAGCCTTAATTGATAGCTCAAAAGCTGTGCGGTGCCATTAATTTGTTTTAGCTGGTTTAGCATATCTTCAGTCAGCGCATCATTACCAATGCGAGCAATCAGCTTGTAAAGTGGCGTTAAGACTTCAAACTCCCAAAGTGCGACCTGACTATTAGAAAGTGGTTGATAGTCAAAACTGCCTTTTTTGCTTATGTGAGTCGAATAAATATCAACTATTTGATTAATTTCTTCATTTAATTCATTCAACTGTAGATTACTGTAATTGAAATTATCACGGTATATACTGGCTAAAATATTGGTGTAATTATCACCATCTAAAAACATTTCGAACATTGAACCAGAAAAGCTTGAAGAAGGTAGGCTGCTACTCGTTGCCGTGCCAAAAGAGGTTGTTTCACTGCCGACAAAATCATGTAACTCGCGTTGACTTACTGAGCTTGGTAATTGGTTATAGATCCAATATTGACTGTTTGCGTGTATTGTTTTGTCTGAAAACAAAGTAGCAGTATGGCGGTTGGCCTCTCGAATTTGCAATATCTCTGTACCTTCTAATGCAGAGATAAACGCCTGATAAAATGGGCTTTGTTGATTTTCTTTCGCTAAGGTCTTTTGTGGCGTTTTACTTGTACCAAATACCAAAGCTTTACTTTGTAGCTGTTCGAAAATCAGGGCCGCAGAATCACTGGCTAAACTTTCAGTAATTGGAAATGGCACGGTGACTAATAAAGGGGTTTTAGGTTGTTTGTTGAAAACAAACAGTCCGCGTTGCCTATCTTCAATTGTATCAATCAGATAAATATAGTTTTCATCACCTTGCAGTAAAAAGCCAATGCTAGAAAATAAAGCTGAGAGCTCAGCGATATCTTGCTGTTTAATGATTGCCTTATTTAGCTGATAAACAGCATACTTAAACTCAGCAACGGCTTGATTTGCTTTATAACTACTTACACTAACTTTATTACTACGACTGGTATAAAGGTAACTTTTATACTGACTAACTTGCTGATTAAGCGTAATAACATGCTGAATTTCAGTTTCGGGTTTAAGGTTCGGCTTAGATAGTATCGAAGGAATTAGCATAACAATAAAGCCAACGATAATGGCAAGTACACCACCCACTATCGAAGTTTGTAATGTTGCTCTGACGACAAGACCTAAGGCGTTTTTTTGATAAATCTTTAAAGCAAGTAAGGTCGCTAACATATAACCAAACGCGAAAGTATCGGTCACTTTTATGGCAGGGAAATACCAGACCACAATGTAGTTAAGAATCAGTTTATAAATAAAGCCGATAGTGAAGAACAGCATCAATAATCTGGCACCTTCAATATTGGCGTGTCTAAGCCTAGTAAAATGAATAAGTGCCCCGCCAACGGCCAAAATAATGGCTGTTTCAGCAAATGAAGTTAGTAATTTACTCGGTTGAGTAAGTTGAAGGGCAAGAAGTGCTGGTAGCATGATACCGTTAAACTCCCAGCCGTACTTAATATTCGCCCGAGAGGCAAGAAAAGCGGTAATAACTAGGATGATATAGGCTTTGGGAGCCGCAATAATCGACGCAGCTACTGCTTCGTACATAATACCCAAGTTAGCAATACTAAAGTTTGTGAAAGGCATGAGCACAAAACGTACGAGAATAAAGGTAATAAGTATCTGAATAAAGGTTACTTTTAAGCCATATTTAAAGCCCCCGTTCCACATTACATTAGCTGTTAAAGCGATAATGATAAGACCAAGAGAGTAGAGCTGTGAAGCATAATCAAAGGTGATATCCCAGCGACTTAATTGGTTTGCAATTAACGGCCAAAACAAGGTATCCATACATACTCGAACTAGGATACTTATCAATATGATGGCAAAAAAACGATCACGACCAAACATTTGGCTATAGCCAAATTTTTCCATCATATAATGTGCGCTAAAACGCATTAAGGCATATACAACAATAGCTTCAATGATAATAACTGCCGCAGAGGTCGGACTAATTATTAACAAAGGAACGATATAACCGGGTACTACAAGGCCTGTTAATGGAAAGCCGAAGCGCAAGTTAAGTAAGCATACAACTGCAGTGCCTACCCAAACTGTTGTAATAACAGATTGACCAAGGCCACTACCTGCAGGGAAGAGTGCTAACACAAAATCCATTAACCTTGCCCCTCATGACGAGCTACATGGTTATCGATAAATTCAAATAATATACCTGATACTTGAAAAGGCTCACCGGATGCCGCTTGTGAGCTGTCAGTGTGTAGGGCTTTAATATTTAAGGTATAGTCTTGTTCGCCAAACTTAGCTGGTAAGGCCACCTCTGCTTTGTTTAGAGTGATATAACGCAATTTCCCTTTAGCAATTTCAGCGTCTAAATCACAGCTCTTGCAAAGTAGGTCTAGTGCCGTCATTTCAAAAATCGCAAGTTGGTGCTGCTTGGCAAATTGTTCAAGGGATGCGTTTGTTTGAATTACTTGACCAAACAAATTAAATAAAACAGTGGCAGAGCGGGTATGATTAAATACCATTTCTAAGGTTGTTAGCTTTTGCTCCATTTCATTAATAGATTGTTTAACCTGCTCACTAATCGGCTCATGTAGCTTTAAGGTTAGTAATTGATTTAATAAGCTATTGTTACTCGCTTGAGTCGTTTTAAATATATGATAATGGAAAAGCAATTCAGCAACTTGAGCTGCGAATTTATTGACGTTTTTTTCAAACGCTTGCTGATTGAAGTATTTGTTAGGGATAACAGATAGTGCCCAAAAGCCGCGGACGTCACCGGCATAAACCAAGGGCGCCATAAATTCGATTTCACCTTCTTTAATATGTGTAAAGAAGGGGCGGGTAATTTGTACAACACCTAATGATTTTAACGCTTTGCTGTAAGGAGTGCGCTTGTAATCACGACGCATCTCTTGAATATCATCTAAATTACAATTTATCGCACGAATTTCAACAACACGATGATCATCTTCTTTTCGGGCAAGGAAAATTGATTTTTCTAAGTCTAGCTGCTGGCTAATTAATTGAATGATTGGATCCCACGGCGAGGCTTGCTCAATAAAGCTTTGTGGGATAAAACGGCCCATCATTTTTTGCTGAATATTGTTCACAACAGTGTTCAGCTCGTTATCTTCAGACATCTTTCGAACAACAATTACCCAAAATAAGGTGATAAATGTCAATACTATGTATTGTCCGATTGGGATGAAAAGTTGATTAAATTCTATGAAAAAATAGCCCAATAAGCACCATAGCAGCACGCTATTTAAGGCAATAATAAAAGAATATATGAGCGACAGTTTTTGAAAGCTAAAAAGCAGTACAAAAACAAGCGCAAGCTCAATAAAAATAGTCAGTAAGCTATTTAGTTGTTTTACAGTTGTTTGTTTATCAATACTGTCAGCGAGATAGGCTATCAGTAATAAAGGATCATTTAAGCCGTCGACTTTTGGGGCGCGAATAAAGACATTAAAAGCGGCCGCTTTTTGACCAATGATAAGAATCTTATTTTCAAGTTGCTCACTCATTACGTCAACATTTAGCACCCGTTCAGCACTAAATTTTGGCAGCGCAGTGACAGCTAAATCAAAGTCAATAAGTTGAACGTGTTCTGAATCATAATTAAATATCTGCTGCCAAATACTTTTGCATTCAAGCTCATTTGATTGAGGAATGCGCATTTGGTAAGTAGCCCAATTATCAATTTGTGGTACGCAATATTCTCCCTCAGCGTATGGGTAATAGACATTTTCTAGTTTTGGTGCGACTAATGTTTCATTAGCCAGCACTACAATCGCGCGAGGTTGATATTCAACCAATTTTTCAACGAGTTGCTGGTGGTTGTCTGTTAAGCGGTCGCTGGTAATAAGTACAACATTAGTTTGTTGAGTGTGGCTTAGTGACTCTAAATTTTGATAGAAAAAAGCATTGCTCGCCTGAAAGAGGTTGAACATATTACTTAACAAGACCACACAAAATAAGCTTAAAGTAAGCCAAAATGCGCGCAAGTTTTTTAAACGCAACAATTGTTGAACAGCAGACACATCTCCTCCTTAATCAAGTAATGTGAACGTAATTTTTACACTCGTATCATCACTTGCTGAGATTTTTAAAAAGTCAAAACCGTGCATTTTCTCGGTTTGCCATAGTCCATTATCTAAGCTGATAGCATCTTGCCAGCTAATTAGTGCAACATTATCTAAGCGAGAGATTGCTTCACCTGTACTTGGTGCATAATGTCTAAATTGCAGTTTCACACCTCTTGGTGGAAGTTCTTTTGGTCCTAAAGTGAACTCATCTGACGGTAAACTAAAGTCATGACTAAATGCATGCCATGCTTGGTCACCGCCTTCACTTACATCTATTTTATGTTGTGAAAAAGTAAGATCGTCTATTTCGGTTGTATAACTTAATAGAGCATCAATTTTTCCACCATTTTCTGATTGTAAATAACCATAAAATGAGAAGTCTTTACTCAGAAGTGGATCGCCATTTTCATCTGTTAATTCCATCACTCGCATTGTATGTCTAAACGGTATTATCGATGGCGTATTATCGAACTCGTCACGACTAGAGCAAAGTGCTTGAATGCCAGCATAAGGTTGGTCTGTACATGGAAAAACGCTGTCACTGGTGTGATCCCAGCGGCTTACTTCAAACGCCTCGCTGTCGTTATCCCAATCTTCAAAATCACCAAACACCATTATGTCGCGGCCAAAGACCATACTACTGAGTTCGCCACTGGTTACTTCGATCTCAGATACGAATGCGGCTGATGAAGGGGCGTATTGTCGCAAGTCAATAATGTCACTATTGCTATTTACCTCAATAGTGACGTCTGTCGTGCTCTTTGTTGCCTGATTTTGACTAAAATAGACTTCACCATAATTATCACGAGGAATTAAAGTGATATTGTCATCAGAAAACTCAGCAAGGCGTCTTAATAAGTAGTGAGTTAAAAAACCTGTTGTAAAGCGTGGTTTATAATCTTCAACAAAAATAGGATAAGCAAAAGCCCGGTTGACGGTTTGCGTTTCTGTGTTTAAATCGATCATCACAGCAACACCGAGTAAGGTATCAAGGCGAGGTTGGTCAAATACGAAATTACCAAGACCGAGTACAGCAGGAATATCGTTATAGACAGCAAAGCCTTGCGCTACATGGGGGTGGTGAGCAATAAGGAGATCTGTATTTTGCTTTGATAATGCTTCAAACCGGCTGCCAATATAGCTTGAAGGAGAATAGGTGTATTCATCACCTCCGTGCATTTGGGCAATGATAAATTGTGAAGAATCCTGTTCTTCTAGTGAAGATTTAACTGTATCCGAGTTGGTTAAATTTGCAGCTCCGCCTTTTTCAGTATCAGCAATGTAGCTGTATTCGTGTTCTGTCCCTGTGATTGAAGTGGCGGCAAAAAGCACGAGCGTTATATCTTCAAGTGTTTTACTCACTGTGGTCATTGCTTGGGTTTCATCAAGTCCTGCACCGCTATGTAGTAAGCCAGCATTGCTTACTTCAATAAGGGTATCTTCTAAGCCGGATTGCAAGTAATCGTAGATATGGTTATTACCAAGACCAACATAATCTATGCCTATCTCGGTTAGCCCTTGCAGTGAGTCTGGTAGACTAAAAAAGCTGAACTCTTTGGTTGGATGGACGGTTGCTGGATTAGTCGTCACTGGCGATTCTAGGTTAACTGATGCAAAGTCAGCATTTTCAAATAGGGCTGCGACATCAGCAGTAATTGCAATACTGTCTGCCCCGGCTGTATCTGGATGGATCAAGGCATCAGTTACATCGGGAATAGACGTGCCCATGGTTTTTAAATTGGGATCTAAATAACGACGGCCAAACATGGTATCGCCAGCAAATAAGAGGCTTTTACTGCTCGATGCTTTAGTTTGGAGTTGGACTGTAGTTGTCGATGAGTCTGGTTGATTAACGACAATACTTGCACGCGGAAAATATCCCGTTTGCTCAACCATAATCGCATGATTGCCATAAGCAAGGTTACTAACACTTATAGTACCATCGCTATCAGACTGATAGCTTTGCCCAGCTAAGGTAACACTGATATTGCTTAGAGGTGTTTGATTTTCATCGGTGATCGTAAAAGAAATATTTGCACTACCAGCAAGCAGCTTTTCGCGATCGCTGATTGCGACCTGCGTTTGCTCATCTGGTTTACCTTCGTTCGGGTCTTTTACTTTACATGCAGTTAAATTAAGACACGTAAGCAGAACTAAAGAATTAAAAAATATTTTCAACTAACGCCCCTCGTTATCACACAATTTACATTCTATACGTCAAAATTATTATGGTTATTTTATAATTGCTGGCTAATAGGGACAACAATTGACCAGCTCTGAAAATTCAGATATTGCATGCTCTTGGGCATAGTTTCGATGATATTTTGTACTGGTGACTTAATAACCAATGATAAAGGTGTAGCTTAAGTTTTAAGTGTAGTTCAAATTTATTGGTTGACAGAATTTGTCTTAAAATTTAGACAAATAGCAATTTGGTATTAGGAGATGAATGGAAATAAAAAAGGCCAATAAATGGCCTTTTTGTGCGTATGGGCTTTCACAAAATGAAAGTTAGAATTTGTATTTAACACCGAACATAGCAACAACTGGGTCGATTTCTACAGTTGAAGTTAACGCTTTTGCGCCGTCAGCATAAACAGTTGCATCTGTATCGATGTCGATTAGTGAAACCATGCCATGAAGGCCCCAGTTTTCACTCATCATGTAGTTAAAACCAGCTTGAGCTGCAAAGCCAAATGAATCATCTAGTTTAACTTCTACATCGTCAGTGCCTAGTGTTGCTTTTAGTGCAGCTGAAGGCTCTTCATCAAAGAAAACAGTATAGTTTACGCCTACACCCACAAATGGACGGAACTTATAAGTTGAGTCTAAGAAGTGGTACTGCGCTAAAAGTGTTGGTGGTAAATGTTTGATTTTCGCAATTTTGTTACCTGCTAAACCACCTGCACCTTGAACATCATGACTAAAAGGTGTTGCTGCTACTAATTCAATTACCCAATTGTCATCAAGCGCATAATCTACAGTAATACCTAGCTGAGTATCATCATCTGCACGTAGACCTAACGTTGGTGCTTCATTGATTTTTGAGCTGTCGTTATCAGGGTTTACATTAATTGCACCTACGTTCACGCTTAAGTTTGCGTTTGCAACAGGAGAGAGTGCTAATAGTGAAGTAAGTAATGCAATGCTTAATTTAGTTTTCATGTTGTTCTCCGCGAACTACTTGTCTTATTTGGTTGAGGCTATTATTACTAACTTGAAGCGGACAAAACCTGTTCTAGATCAAAGTTTCAAAAATGTTTGAACTAAGTGAAGCCATTTATTGATTTAGATTAAGTTTTTAAACAGGTACAGCAAAAAAAAGATTGACTCTTATTGACTCTATATTCAGTTGCGGCTGGTAAACTAACAGGGTTATTTGCTTAATTAGGTGTTTTTCATGGCTGATCCTCAGCACTTATTTCTTCATGGCTCGATTTCAAAAGCGTTACTTAAATTAGGTATCCCGATCATCTTAATCAATATTTTGCAGTCTGCTTATCAGTTGACCGATGCATTTTGGGTAGGGCGCTTAGGGGCAGAACAAGTGGCTGCCGTTTCTGTCAGTATGCCAGTTACCTTTTTGGTGATTGCTATTGGCTCTGGTTTGGCAATGGCGGGCGCTATTTTATCCGCTCAATACATGGGAGCTGGTCAGCAAGATAAGGTAAACCATGTTGCTGCCCAAACTATGTTAATGGTGACAATTACCGCAACCATACTTGGTTTAATAGGCTATGTGCTTTCTCCTTACTTTTTGACTTTATTAGGTGTTGAAGATCAAGTGTTTGGTGATGCGCTTAAATTTATGCATGTATCTTTTATTGGCGTTGTGTTTGTATTTATTTATGCCATGTTTCAAGCCTTAATGCGTGGCATAGGGCAAACCAAGGTACCGCTTTATATTGTAAGCGCTACTGTATTACTCAATTTTGTGCTCGACCCTTTACTGATTTTTGGTTTTGGTGACTTTGCTGGATTTGGCGTAATGGGGGCTGCACTAGCCACACTAATCACGCAAAGCTTAGCGGCTGCAATCGGGGTATGGGTGTTTTTGCGAGGCCGCCACGGCATCCAACTTAAACTCTCTAGCTTTAAACCAGACTGGCAATATATGAAACAAGCCTTCTTTTTAGGGGCTCCTGGCTCGGTTGAACTTTCTGCGAGAGCCTTTGGCTTAATCATTATGTCGTTTTTGGTTGCCAGCTTTGGTACGCACACCATTGCCTCTTATGGTGTTGGTTCTAATATTTTACAAATGGTGATGATCCCTGCAATGGGTCTTTCAATGGCTGTTTCAACCTTGGTTGGTCAAAACATGGGGGCAAGAAATCCACAGCGTGCAGCACAAATAACACGTTTAGCCTCGCTTTGGGGATTACTAGGCCTAACATTAGTGGGCGTTGTTGCTTATCTGTTTGCTGAATACTTTGTGGCTTTTTTCATTCCTGATGATGAGTCTGTGATTGCTGGTGGCGCAGAGTTCATTCGCGTTATGTGTTTAACTTGGGGCGGAATAGGCGTGCAGCTTTGTGTGGTTGCTGCATTTAGGGCTTCAGGAAACATGCTCAATGCTATGGTTGTGTCACTGCTTTCGCAATGCGTTATTCAATTTCCTACCGCGTATATTTTGTCAAAGCATACTTCACTTGGACCACAGGGCATATGGTATTCGTTTGCTATTACTAATGTACTTGTGGCTATTATTACTTATCTTTGGTTCGCAGCTGGTCGTTGGCAGCGAACACAATTAACCAAAGAAGACAAAGATATTGCCAAGGTAACCCAAGAAACCCTCATTGAAGAAGGAAATCATTAATTTAAGTTTCACACTGCGGTCATAATCTCTCGTTGTAATAACCTAAGCTTTCTAACTGACTAGGGTTATTATGAGTTTGATATCAAATGCAGAGTTAGCAACGCGCTCAGTAGTGCAGTCTGACGTGGTAGAAACATTACAAACCTTGATCCGATTTAAATCGGTAACGCCTGCTCAAGCTGGTGCAATTGATTGGCTTGAAGATAGCCTAAGCCAGCTCGGCTTTGACTGTGAAGTATTTAGCTTTAATCATGTTACTAATTTAATTGCTAAAATCACCTTTGGTGATGGCCCTATCGTTGCTTTTTCTGGTCATATTGATGTGGTACCTGCTGCAGAAGGTGATTGGCGAGTTGATCCATTTAGCGCTGAGATAGTCGATGGCAATATCTATGGCCGTGGCGCAGCAGACATGAAAGGCGGCGTTGCTGCTATGCTTTGCGCAACAAAACGTTTTTTAGCGCAAAATAGCAATAAACGCGGCACATTTTACTGGTTAATTACCTCAGATGAAGAGGGCGAGGCTGAATACGGTTCTTTACTGATTGCTGAGCGTCTAGCCAAACAAGGTGTTGTGCTTGATGGTTGCCTAGTAGGCGAGCCGACGAGTCATTTGCATGTGGGTGATACCATTAAAAATGGCAGAAGAGGCGCTTTGTCTGCTCGATTATCTATTCAAGGTAAAGCAGGGCATGTTGCTTATCCAGAAAACACCATAAACGCAGCGCATTTAAGTGCAGAGGTTGTGAAGCGCCTAACGGCAATTAGTTGGCACAAAGATGAAGCTAGTTCGGCTACAACACTGCAAGTGACCGGAATTAATATTGCCAATGTGGTCGATAATCTTGTTCCTGCTCAATGTGAGCTCACGTTTAACGTACGTTATAGTCATGGCTATAAAAGTAAAGACGTTAAAGAAGAAATTCAGTTTGCATTGGCAGATCTAGCATCACAGCTAACGCTTGTTTGGGAACGCCCGTGTGAATCATTTTATACCCTGCATCAGGCCAGCAATTGCTTATTGCAGCAGCTCGAACAAGCCGTGCATGAAATCACTGGCAGCTTTCCGATGCTTAGTACTAGTGGTGGCACATCAGATGGTCGCTTTTTTGCTAATGAGCACACGCAAGTGATTGAATGTGGAGTGCGAAACCATACCATTCATCAAGTTAATGAGCATGTTCCTATCGCAGATTTAAAAACTATTGAGCAAATATATTTAGCTGCGCTTAGAAATACCTTTAATTAAAAAGAAAAAAGTCGGCGAGCGTGCCGACTTTTTTTAGCTATTTTATAACGACTATTCGCGTGTCTGTCCTAAGTATCGTTTGGCTTTACTCGCTTTCACTTTATCTAGGTCGACAAGCACTAAACCATCGATGCAGTTATTAAACTCAGGGTCGATGCTAAAACTTAAAAATTGTACGCCACCAGGTTCGCAAAGCTCGGTGTATTGTTTAAATAGGGTTGGGACTTGCGCGCCGATATTGGCAAGTACATGCTTAAGTTCAACAAAGTCTTCTTTAATATCATCCCCAGCAAATAGCTGAGCACATTGTTCTTTTTGTGATTCGGTATGGCGAAATTCATTATTGGGGATAGCTAACACTTGTTTAGCACCATAATAATGCTGGTAATAATGAACGAGTAGTGATTTAGCTTGCTCGGGGAGTGCGTTAGATACGCTAACTGCGCCAAACAAATAGCGGTATTGCGGGTAGCGGTTCACAAATGCGCCAATGCCG
>NZ_LKDX01000018.1:0-83905 GCF_001401795.1 Pseudoalteromonas sp. P1-26
GAGGCCTAGGACACCGCCCTTTCACGGCGGTAACAGGGGTTCGAATCCCCTTGGGGACGCCACTTACTTTAAGTGTTGTGTTATTAAGAACTCGTCTGAATCGAGTCTAACTATTCAGTTGTCCTAGTGACACAGAAACTTTCTGTTTAAGCTAAGGCCATTCGCCTCGCAGGCTCGGTCTCATCTTACGCAGAAATAGCAAATCAGTGATTTGCAAACCAATTTCTGCGTCCCCATCGTCTAGAGGCCTAGGACACCGCCCTTTCACGGCGGTAACAGGGGTTCGAATCCCCTTGGGGACGCCACTTACTTTAAGTAAGTAATGTGTTGGAAAGACTGTCTTTTAAATATCATTTCAAATATAACTAAGATTTTTCAACTTAAGATTCCTTATTCTCCATATATCTTTACGATATAGACTCCATATATTTCTAAAACTTTAATTCCTATAGATCACTTTTACAGATCATTTTAATACTTTATAGTATCTAGCAACTCATCAGCTAACCATAAGGAAATTAAAATGTTAGCTAAACGTGTTGTACTCATTCTAATTTCTTTAGTCATTACTGCTTGCTCAGACTCAAATGAGGGAGTAGCGCTAGGAACGCTTGAGCGTGAGCGTGTGATCCATCCTGCAACGACTAACGAAATACTGATCGATTTACCCGTTTCAGCAGGCCAGTTGGTCGAAAAAGGGCAGGTGATTGCAAAGTTCGATGCCGAACTACAACAAGCGATTGTTGCTAAAGCACAAGCTCAACTAGCTCAAGCCACTGCATTTCTTGAAAAAACCTTGAATGGTGCTCGCCCCGAAGAAGTTGCTGGTGCATCAGCCAAAGTAGCAGCAGCTAATGCTGCATATACGCAAAGCGAAGCTAATTTTCACCGTGCAAAAACCTTAGTTAAAGATAAACTCGCAAGCCAAGAAACCTTAGACAGTGCAACCGCTGCACGCGATGAGACATTCGCTAATTTAGAATCAGCAAAGCAGAACTTAAATGAATTAACAAATGGTTCTCGCGTTGAAGATATTAATAGTGCGAAAGCGCAAGTTCAGGCCGCAGAAGCAGAACTAAAAGTACAGCAAAAATACCTCTCAGATCTGACAATTAAAGCGATGCGTGCTGGCAGGGTCGATAACTTACCTTGGCACGTAGGTGAGCGAGTTACTAAAGGCAGCCCTGTCGTTATTATTCAAGCAAACAGCGCACCTTATGTGCGCGTATATATCCCTGAACCATATCGTGCCAAGCTCAATCAGGGCATGACACTTACAGTTCGTGTCGATGGCATAGATAAAGATATTCAGGGTGAACTGACCTGGATTGCCTCAGAGCCTGCGTTCACGCCTTTTTATGCCCTTAATCAGGAAGAGCGTGCGAGATTAATGTACCTTGCTGAGGTAACACTACCGGTAAGTGAAAATAATTTACCGACAGGCGTACCTGCTCAAGTGATTATGCCATGACTGAATCGGTGATCCATGCCAAAGGTTTGGTAAAACAATTTGGCGATTTAAAAGCGATTGATAACCTTGATCTAGACGTTGAGCAAGGGCAAATTTATGGCTTTTTGGGCCCTAACGGCTGTGGTAAAACGACTGCAATCCGTATGCTTACGGGTTTATTGAAGCCAACCTCTGGTGATATCAATGTGCTTGGCTTGAGTCTGCCAAAAGATGCTGAAAAGCTCAGAACGCAACTTGGTTATATGACACAAAAGTTTTCACTTTATAGTGACCTGACCGTGCTTGAAAACCTAAAGTTCATGGCGGCGCTTTACCCGTTTAAAAAGCAACAAAAACAACAAAGAATTGACGAATTGCTCCATACCTATGGTCTTGATCAAAGAGTAGATCAAATGGCCGGAAGTATGAGTGGGGGCCAACGGCAGCGCTTAGCATTGGCTGCTGCAGTGATTAATAAACCGAAAATTTTATTTCTTGATGAACCCACATCGGCAGTCGATCCACAAAATCGCCGTGATTTTTGGGAAACACTGTTTGATTTAAGTAATGCCGGTACCACGGTATTAGTCACCACCCATTACATGGATGAAGCTGAGCGTTGTCATCGTTTAGCCATTTTAGAATCTGGTATTAAACGCGCGGATGGCTCTCCAAAGCAATTAATGACAGACATGCACGCTCATGTTGTAGAAATCGCAGGGGCGCAAACCAGAGAATTAAAAAAACAGCTCGCAACAATCGACCATGTTATCTCAGCCACTCAATTAGGTACACAGCTGCGAGTATTAGTAAAAAAAGGTGTTCAAGACCCCGTTGAGTTCATAAAACAGCAATCATTTTGTCAGGATACGTGGCAAGTAAATAGTGTGCGCCCAAGCCTTGAAGACGTGTTTGTCACCTGCACAGGGCAGGGCAGACAATGAGTATTATGACTTCATTAAGCCGGATAAAAGCAATTGTAAACAAAGAATTATTACAATTACGCCGCGATAGAATGACCTTTGCGATGGTGGTGATGATCCCCCTTATCCAACTGATTCTATTTGGTTACGCTATTAACACCAACGTTAAAGATATCCCTGTTGCAGTGGTCGATCATAGTCAAACTGCGCTCAGTCGCATTTTAGTACAAACAGTATCGGCGACAAATGTGGTTAAAGTGACGGATTATTACGACAGTATTGAACAGGCACAAACAGCAATCGCGAGCGCGAAAGTGCGGGCTGTGCTGTTTATACCCCACGATGTGGCAAACCGACTTGCCCAGCACCCAACAGTGGGTTTTGGTTTGCCTGATGGCAGTAATGAGTCGTTAGTCAGGCCAATTGCGCATTGGTTAGTTGATGGCTCAGATACAATGGTAGCGTCGAGCATAAAATCGCTGCGCAATATGCCGCTTGCAGAGCTTCTCGATAAGCCTGCGAATAGAACATACCCAACCTTTGAGACGACCTTATTTTATAACCCAGAGCAACGCTCTGCAGTGAATATTGTGCCAGGTTTAGCTGCTGTTATTTTAACCATGACGATGATTATGTTTACCTCTGCTGCCATTGTTAAAGAGCAAGAGCGAGGTAATATGGAGCTTTTAATCACCTTACCGTTAAGCTCACTTGAATTAATGATCGGTAAAGTGGTGCCTTATATCTTCATTGGTTTTATTCAGTTATTTATTATATTAGGTATGGGTAAGCTCTTGTTTCATATTCCTTTTGGAGGTGGTTTAGTCGCATTGGTTGTCGCAACCTTTGCGTTTATATGTGCCAGTTTAGTGCTTGGCTTAGTGCTTTCAACCATCGCTAAAAATCAGCTTCAAGCAATGCAAATGACAATTTTCATTCTGTTACCCTCGATATTATTATCAGGTTTTGTATTTCCTTATGAAGGCATGCCAAAGGCAGCGCAATGGCTTGCTGAGTGCTTACCCGCAACGCATTACCTAAGGTTAATACGTGGAATCGTGCTAAAAGATGTCAATCTAATAAGCATGAGCAGTGATTTACTTTGGCTGTTAGCCTTTACAATTTTGGGCTTGGCTGTGGCTGCATTTAGGTTTAAGAAAACCCTTGATTAGGCTGGGCAATTTAGGGCATATGTGCTTAACTAAAAAGTAATTTTAATTCATTTTGAGTAGACATTAGCGTGTGGCGAGTATTTTGGCTGGCGGTGCTATTAGTTACGTTTGATGGCTATGCAGCAACGATAAACCTAGCCCATACCATGAAGCATGAACATTTTAACCAATTGCTTAGTGAGTTTGCAGAGCAAAGCGGTTTAACGGTTAACTCTGTATTGGTTGACCAAAAGGCGCTAAAGGTAAGGTTGGTGCAAAATACTAGTACCAGCACCTCAACAGACGTTGTTATTGTACCCGCTGATCACTTAGGCCTTGATAAATATGCCAACTACAGCGTTATTCCACACTCACTCATAGCTGACACCACAGACAAGCGAACCTTAGAAACTGCAAAGCTAAACAACAAGCTCTTAGGTATACCCATCATTCAAGGCAATCACCTATTACTTTTTTATAATAAGCAGTTTGTTAAAGAGCTAATAGAAAATTGGCAGGATATATACCGAATTCAATCATCATTGCCTGAAAAAGTGAAACTCGTTACATGGAGTTTTATGGAAATGTATTGGTTTATCCCGTTCTTATCGGCTTTTAATGGCGACCTAATTGTAGATAACCATGTTCAGCTTAATACACCAGCAATGCAATCGGCTCTCAAATTTGTTTGGGATTTAAATAAACAAAACCTGGTTGATAGGCAGTGCGATTACACTTGCTCAAATAATGCATTTAAAGCGCAGCAAGCCGCTTTCACCATTGATGGTGCATGGGCATTAAAAACGTATGAAGAGGCATTGGGTAATAATTTAGGAATACAACAATTACCGAAACTCAATGGTGAGTATATGCAGCCTTACTACTCAACCTTTGTGCTGGCATTTCCAAACCATGCTTTAAATGGTGCAAATAAAGAGAGCTTGATCAAATTTGCTAAATTGGTTCAAGCGGAAAAATTCCAAACACTGGTTTGGCAAAAACTTCAAGATATCCCAGTTAACACTGAGGTTTTAAATAACCTAAAAGCACAACAAGGCACTGAGTTATCAACCTTAATTGATGCTATACAATTCACAAAACCTATGCCCTCTACCGCATCTATGATCATCGTATGGGAAGTATTAAATAAAGGATTTATTCGCTATGGCAGTGGTGCCTTAACTGCTGAGCAAGCGGGGCTTTTTATGCAAGGGTTGGCAGAGCGTTCGATTGCCAATGAAGGGGATGAATGAGTAGTCCACGCTTTAGCCGCGCCTTATTTATCAGTGTATTACTACTGGTCATTATTCCCCTACTGATCCTTGCAGGTTTGATGATTGGGCGTTTCTATTTAAGCTCAATTGACCAAGCAAATACGAGTTTGCAATGGCAAGCTAGAAATAATGCAGCCAGTCTTGAACAACTCTTATTTAAGCTTGAGAAAAATAGCCAATTACTTAGTAGCACTAAGGCGATAACTGAGCTGCCAAATAAAGTGGTGTACTCACAGTTCGCGCTTGTGCAGCTACAAGAGTTTGTTGCCCAAAATCCACAGATAAAAGCATCGATAGTAATTGATAATCAAGGGTTTATAGTTGAAGGGTATCCCATCACTTCTTTAAATTTGAATTTTAAACTCACTAAAAGCATTCTCGACAGCGCTCAAACATCAACAGAGCAAAACACAATTCAAATTATTGATAATCCACAAGTTACTGAGCTACTCGCACCTTTACAGGCAAAGCAAAATGCTTTACTGGCAATTACATCTACATTGCTACATGAGCAAGATTCTCTCAGTGAGCCAATAATTAAAACGGGCGTGTTAGTGTCTTTTGTGCCTTTATCAGAGGCGTTAAAGTGGCTTGCAATACACAATGAGCAACCGGTATATCAAGCGGGTAAGCAGGTACAAATTACAGCACAAGATAACATTCTATATAGCGTGGGCGATGCTGGCGATAACGGCAAATTAATGGGGCAGGCCTCAATCAGTAATGTTTTTTTTGCAGGTAAGCCAACCAGTTTACAATTCCAAATTAATGAAGCAAAAACCACCTACACCAGCGCTGTAAAGCAAACGGCTATATTGGCAGGGTTGTTAATTGTAGGACTCTCTATTATTTCATTTATCTCAGTGCGTTGGTTGACGGCCCGTCTTCATAACCCACTAAATCGTATTACTGCTCTTAGCCGAGAATATGCATTAGGTAATTACAAACAAGATACCGACGATTTTCATTATCAAGAGTTTAAAGATATTGCAGATTCCCTTAGCAGCATGGCTGATACCATTGATATACAAATTACTTCATTGCAATTAGAAAAACTTCGCGCTGAGCGCTCTGAGCAAGTTAAGAGCCAATTCTTAGCCAATATGAGCCATGAAATACGCACTCCAATGAATGGTATTGTGGGCTTTTTGCAGCTACTCAATAAAAGCACGCTAACACAAGAGCAAGCAGAGTTTGTAAGGCAAATTAATAACTGTAGTGATGTGTTATTAACCGTGATTAACGATATTCTCGACTTTTCAAAAATAGAGGCCAATAAAATAGAGCTCGAGTCGCGACAATGTGATTTAGTCGCGCTTTGCCATGACCTAATCTTACTATTTAAACCGAGTTGTGATGCTAAAGGGGTTGGCTGCCGGCTTGAGGTCTCCTCATTACAATCGCTGAATGTAGAATGTGATGAAATACGTGTTAAACAAGTGCTGATTAACTTGCTCTCTAACGCCGTTAAGTTTACCAATCAAGGAGAGATCATTCTTTCGCTTACTCTGCAAAGCCGAGATGAACACCAGACAGCCGTCGTGTTATCGGTAAAAGATACAGGCATAGGTATCGCTGAAGATAAAATAACGGCCCTGTTTAATCCCTTTGTTCAAGCGCAAAGTAGCACCACTCGTGAATATGGAGGGACCGGTCTTGGGCTTGCCATCAGTAAGGGGATGATTGATTTGATGGGAGGCACTATTGCTATCGACAGTGAGTTTGGAAAAGGTACCGAGTTTACCATTAATGTTAATTTTAAATCACTAAACCCACAGGACGCTAGCGCAAAAGTACACCAATCAGATGAAGACACTCAGTTCGATTTTAAAGCCGTCGATAAGCCAATATTAATTGCCGAAGATAACCCGA
This sequence comes from Pseudoalteromonas sp. P1-26, assembly GCF_001401795.1. Taxonomy (NCBI): domain Bacteria; kingdom Pseudomonadati; phylum Pseudomonadota; class Gammaproteobacteria; order Alteromonadales; family Pseudoalteromonadaceae; genus Pseudoalteromonas; species Pseudoalteromonas sp. P1-26. The sequence continues at coordinate 6,671 of NZ_LKDX01000018.1, forward strand.
TTAACCAAATTGTAATCACTAAGTATTTAACTCAATTAGGTCTAAATTATGAACTGGCAGAAAATGGACAAATTGCCTGTGAGAAAACCCTAACACAAGATTACGCACTGATTTTAATGGATATTCAAATGCCAGTGATGGATGGATTGACTGCCAGTGAAAACTTACTTGCAAGGCCAGATTTTGATACGCCGATTATTGCGGTTAGTGCTAATGCTATGAAAGACGACATCGAAACAAGCGCAAAAATTGGTATCAGTGACCATATTGCAAAGCCAATTAATTTTGTTGAACTTGAAAAAGCGCTCGCAAAGTGGCTATCTCAGCAATCGCCGAAATAGCCGATATGAATCAAAAAGTGGTGTTATCTTTTTTCTGAATTAACTCAATCGCATAACCATCTGGGTCTTTAACAAATGCAATTTCAGTTGTGCCGCCTTTGACAGGACCCGGCTCGCGGCTCACATTACCGCCAGCAGCTTTAATGTCTTCGCAGGCTTTATAAATATCATCAAACTCGATAGCAATATGACCGTATGCATTACCCAAATCATAGCTATCTGTATCCCAGTTATAAGTAAGCTCAAGCACGGTCGAATCTTTTTCGTCACCATAACCGACAAAAGCAAGGGTGTAGCGGTACTCTTCGTTGTCTGCACGGCGCAGCTCTTTCATACCTAATACCTGCGTATAAAATTCAATTGATTTATCTAAATCAGCAACGCGAAGCATTGTGTGTAATAAGCGCATTTAAGCATCCTCTTTTTTGTCTTTAAATTCATACAATTTCAATAACACAGCGTGGTACAAAGCTGCACATTAAAATTATCAAAAATGGATTATAAGTTATTTCGATTGCATGCACAGTAGCATTGAGACAAAGCGTAAAGACTATGCTGTTAAATTAATAATTAAGCTTATGATTTGGAGATATAATCAGGCCCTTGCTATTTTGCAATAGGATAGAGTACTACAACACCTTTGTCGCAGACAGTTGAAATTACACCTTCTTACTGTAAAGGTAATAGGTGAATAACATAAAACTTGAAAAATAGGCTGACAAAGCATTCAAGACATAAATAGCAACGCTCTATTATCAAGCCCGATAAAGCTAAGCCTCCGAGGGAGAATAAAACATGGCGTATGTTGCCAATTTCAAAACTGTAGTCATCTCTACATTGTTTGCGTTTTGTACAAACGCAGTTAATGCAGATGAAGTCTCAAATTCAAACAACAGTAAGAAGCCGATACCCGAAGCCACTAAATTTGTGACCCAGCATAAAGGTACTTTTAATGACAAAAGGATGAAATACAAAGCTGTAGCCGGTGAAACCTATTTATTAAACAAAAACGAAGAGCCAACTGCTGCTATTTTTTCGTTTGATTACATAGCTGCAAGCGATAACAAAAACAGACCAGTCACATTTATCTGGAATGGTGGCCCAGGCTCATCATCTAATTGGTTACATATGGGCGCCTATGGTCCTAAACGAGTTGTTGTACCAAGCGATGCTGCACATCCAGGAATGGCTCCTTACGAATTAAAAGATGCGCCTGAGACGATACTTGATGTAACTGATATGGTGTTTGTGGACCCTGTTGGTACAGGTTACTCGCGTGCCTTAGGCAACACTGACAGCAAAGCCTTTTGGGGCTTAAATCAAGATGCAGCCTCTATCGCTGATTTTATTGCCCAGTGGCTAACAAAAGAAAATCGCTGGAATGCACCAGTATTTTTATTGGGAGAGAGCTATGGGACAACTCGAGCAGCAGCGGTTTCTAAAGTACTGATGGATAAACACCTGATTAATGTAAATGGCATTATTTTTGTGTCACAAGCTTTAGACTATCAAGGTTCAAGCCCTTATGTTGATGACAACATTATTTCTTATATCACTTACATACCCACACTTGCTGCAACCGCTTGGTATCATAAAAAAGTAGATACATCTGGAGATTTTGAAGCATTTATAGATGCAAGCCGACAATTTGCAGTTGATGAATTACTACCAGCCTTATTTAAGGGTAATGCGCTTAGTAAAGCTGACAGAAAGCGAATTGTTGACGGCCTTCACCGTTATACAGGGCTAAGCAAACAATATATTGAGCAGGTTGATTTACGCATTAACGCCTTTAGATTTGCAAAAGAGTTATTGCGTGATGAGGGTGTCGCAGTAGGCTTTCTTGATGGACGTTATAAGCTTGATGAACGAGACGATTTAACAGCAGCTCCTAAGCAAGATGCGTCAAAAGTGATAGGGCCAGCATATAAAGCGGCACTGATGAAATATATGCGCGCAGATTTAAACGTACAGTGGAAAAGAAAATACTTAAACCCTGGCGATCCTGAGTTATCAGATAACTGGCGCTGGCGCACTGCTCCTGATGGACAAGGCTGGGAGCCAAGATACGTTAATACAGCGCCAGATTTATCTTATGTGCTTCGCAGCAATCCGCAAATGAAAGTGATGGTCGCCTCTGGTTATTACGATATTGTTACGCCATTTTTTGATGCTGAATACACCTTAAATAGACACGGTATATACGCTGATAAAATTGATTATCACTATTATCACGGCGGTCACATGATGTATGTCCACGAACCAGCAAGAGTGGCACTGTTAAGAGATACGCGAGAATTTATTAAAAAGCAGGTAAGCCAAAACCCACGATAATGGGTAGGAACATTGTGCCAAACCTAGTGTTTGGCACAATAAGCAAAATGAACTTACTGAGGTGATAGAAAAAGGTGAGCAACTTCACCTTAAAATTGTTAGCTTTAGAATAGACTTTAACTACTCAGTCTTTTCCTTAAACTCACACAAATCTTCGATAATACAGCTGCCGCATTTAGGTTTACGAGCCGTGCACACATAGCGGCCATGCAGGATTAACCAGTGGTGTACATCGACTTTAAACTCTTTAGGTACCACTTTTTCTAATTTTTGTTCTACAGCAACTACATCTTTACCCATAGCAAACTTAGTGCGGTTAGATACGCGGAAAATATGCGTATCAACTGCAATTGTCGGCCAGCCAAAGGCACAGTTTAAAACAACATTCGCGGTCTTTCTGCCAACCCCCGGTAATGCTTCGAGCGCTTCACGATTCTCTGGTACTTCTGAGTTATGTTTATTGACCAGAATCTCACACATTTTATAGACATTATTGGCTTTAGAATTAAACAAACCAATGGTCTTGATGTAATCGCGAAGGCCTTCAAGGCCTAAATCAAGAATCGCTTGAGGCGTGTTAGCAACAGGGAATAGCTTACGGGTTGCTTTATTAACACCGACATCTGTAGCTTGTGCTGATAAGGTAACCGCAACTAATAATTCAAACGGGCTTGAGTATTCAAGCTCTGTTTCTGGGTGCGGGTTTTGCTCACGTAAACGAGATAAGATCTCATAGCGCTTTTCTTTATTCATGGTGGCGTAAAGCACGCAGTGACGGTGCGTGCTCTCCTTTAAGTTAAACTTGTCACTCGGGCTCTAGGGCCTTTTTCTGCTTCTGGAGTAACAACTTGCTTAGATTTTATTTGTGTATCAATGACATTTTTTGCAGCAATCAATAAACCAAGCCCTAAAAAGGCACCTGGTGGTAAAATTGCCAATAAAAATTGGTTATCAAAACTAAATACTTCAATTCGAAGTGCAGCAGCCCATGGGCCTAATAATAAATCGGCGCCATCAAATAGCGTACCTTGACCAATAAGCTCTCGCATTGCCCCTAGCACCACTAAAACTAACATAAAGCCAAGTCCCATCATCAGGCCGTCAAAGGCTGAAAGTGGCACGGTATTTTTAGAAGCGAATGCTTCTGCGCGACCGATAATGGCACAGTTGGTAACAATCAGTGGAATAAAAATCCCCAGTGATTGATAAAGCCCAAATGTATAGGCATTCATCATTAGCTGCACGATGGTTACAAAGCCTGCGATGATCATCACAAAAACAGGAATACGAATATCTTTAGGTACCCAGTTACGCACAATCGATACGGTGACGTTAGAACCAACCAGAACCAATAAAGTTGCTAAACCTAGGCCTAATGCATTGGTAATCGTAGAGGTAACGGCAAGTAGTGGGCACAAGCCTAATAACTGCACAAGGGCAGGGTTATTGGCCCACATGCCATCTTTAAATAAAGTTTTAACTTGGCTCATTACTTGGCTCCTTGACAGATGTTTGGCGCAGCAAACAAGTTATCAAATTCAGCTTGGGCAAACAGCACAGCTTGTTTTACTGAGCCGACAACGGCACGCGGTGTAATGGTTGCGCCAGTAAACTGATCAAATTGGCCACCATCTTTTTTAACAGCCCAGCGGCTATCATCTTCACCCAGTACATTTTGGCCTTTGAAAAGGGTGATCCAGTCTGATTTTTTGACCTCAACTTTATCGCCAAGGCCCGGTGTTTCTTCGTGCTTAGTGACACGAACACCCGCTATTTCACCATTGGCAAAAACCGCAGTTAATAAGTTGATATCGCCACTATAACCACTTGGTGTTACATGACGCATCACTAAAGCGTAAGGCTTATTGTCTTTGTAAGCACGATAAATAACTTGCTCTGGGCGTGGACCTAAGCGCTCATCGGTGATCACGACACAATCTTTGTATAGTTGATTGTCATAATGATGGGCATCAAGTACTTGTTGAAGTTGCTCTGCAAGTTGTTGCTTTTCTTGGTCTTCAATACGCTCAGCAGTCAGGCTATGAGTCAGGGCCACAGTGCCTGTGGTAATGAGCGCAAATGCTGTAAGAATAGCGCCGTTTTTAGTCATTGAGGAAAGGATCATTATTTCACCCCATGGCCGTAAGTACGTGGTTTCGTGTAGTAATCAATTAAAGGTACCGCCATATTTAACAGCAATACACTAAATGCCACAGCATCAGGATAACCACCGAAAGTACGAATTAAGTAAACAAGTAGACCAATTAACGCACCGTAAATTAAACGGCCTCTATTCGTTGTTGATGCAGAAACTGGATCGGTAGCAATAAAGAATGCCCCTAACATGGTTGCACCACTGAATAAATGAAATACCACGCCTGGCTCTGTGCCAGGAGCTGCAATATAACCAATACCACTGCACACGGCCAATGAGGCTAAAAAGCTAACAGGGATATGCCAATTAATGATTTTAGCTTTTAATAAATAAAGCCCCCCGATTAAAAAGCCGAGGTTAACCCAGCCCCAACCAAGGCCAAACCAGTCATTAAAAAGAGGCTTACTCATGCTCTCAGCCACCGTTAGGTGATGGGCGACATCTGTTTTAACGGTATCAAGCGGCGTTGCCATGGTTGTGCCATCAATCGCTACACGTAACTGATCGACACTAAATCCAGCGCTGGTAAAGCCATTGAAAATAACAGACAGTTGCTGTGAGAAGCTTATCGGAGATGCAATTAAATCATTAACAGGTAACCAGCTTGTCATTTGCACCGGAAACGATACAAGTAGTAATACATAAGCTGCCATAGCAGGGTTAAATAAATTAAAGCCAAGGCCGCCATAAAGCTGCTTTACAATAACAATTGCAAACAAACAGCCAATTACGATAATCCACCAAGGCGCTAAAGGCGGAATACTCAACGCCAGTAATACGCCTGTTAACCACGCACTACCATCACTGAGTGTTGGCCAAACTTTGCGTTTACGAAGCATCAATACAGCGGCTTCACAGGCGCTAACTGTAATTAGCGCGAGAACAAGCTGAATTAAAACAGCGCTACCAAAAAAGAAAACTTGCGCGATTAAGCCTGGAATACACGCAGCAATCACTGTCATCATTAATCGGCTTAATGATTTATGGCTATGATTATGCGGCGAACTCGCCATGGTTAGTTTCATGACTTATCGTTTCCTTCTTGTTGTAACTTTTTCGCTTTAGCTCTTGCAATGGCACGAGCGACCGCTGCTTTTTTCTTATCTTCGCTAGACTCAGGTTCATCAACCTGCGGTTTTAAATCATCCGTATCGCTAGAATCATCAAGTTGTTCTGATGATTCGTCACTCTGCGCTTGCTCTTTAGCGGCCTTTTTCGCTTTGGCGCGAGCGATAGCGGCAGCAACAGCGGCTTTTTTCTTATCTTCGTTAGATTCAGGTGCGTCAGCCTGTGGCTTGGCATCAGCCTCATCATTTGAATCATTTATTTGCTCTGAAGAATCGTCACTCTGTGCTTGCTCTTTAGCGGCTTTTTTCGCTTTGGCGCGAGCGATAGCGGCAGCAACGGCGGCTTTTTTCTTATCTTCGTTAGATTCAGGAGCGTTAGCTTGTGGCTGGGCATCTGCCTCAGCACTTGAATCATTAGTTTGCTGTGAAGAGTCGTCACTCTGCGCTTGCTCTTTAGCTGCTTTTTTGGCTTTAGCACGGGCGATAGCAGCTGCAACAGCAGCTTTTTTGTCATCAACTGGCGCGCTATTTTCTTCAGCTTCAGTTTGATTCTCAGCAGCTTGTGCTGATTTTTTCGCTTTAGCACGGGCGATAGCAGCGGCAACAGCAGCTTTTTTGTCATCAACAGGCGCGCTATCTTCTTCAGCTTCAGTTTGATTCTCAGCAGCTTGCGCTGCTTTTTTCGCTTTAGCACGAGCGATTGCAGCAGCAACAGCAGCTTTTTTGTCATCTACTGGTGCGCTATCTTCTTCAGCTTCAGTTTGATTTTCAGCAGCTTGCGCTGCTTTTTTCGCTTTAGCGCGAGCGATAGCAGCTGCAACAGCAGCTTTTTTGTCATCTTTTGGCGCAGCGTCAGTTTCAGCAGAAGCGTTTTCTTCTGTAGCTTGTGCGGCTTTTTTCGCTTTAGCGCGGGCAATAGCGGCAGCAACAGCAGACTTTTTATCGTCTTTATCGACGCCTTCTTCACCTTGCTCTAGTGCTTTTTGCTCTTTGTATTTACGTGCTTGTTCTTTACGCGCTGCACGCTCTTTAGCTACTTCAGAGTTATCAGGCTCAAGCTCAGCACCTTGCTTTTTCGCTTTCGCACGGGCAATAGCTGCAGCGACAGCTGACTTACTGTCTTTATCATCAGATTTAGATTTAACACGCGCGAGTGCATCGGCCACTTTTTGTTTTTCGCCATCTGACTTAGCGGCCGGCTTACGTTTATGGCGGTTTTGACGCTCTTCTTGTTCGCGCTCTAAGCGCTCTTTACGTGCTTCAAAACGCTCTTTTGCTCGCTCTGCTTTGATTTGCTCTGCTTGCTGCTCTTTGATTTCAGCTTTAGCAACACGATAGTACTGCACCAAGGGTATTTCGCTTGGGCAAACATAAGCACAGGCGCCACATTCAATACAATCGAATAAATTGTGCTCGTTGAGTTTGTCGTATTCTTTAGACTTAGCAAACCATTGTAATTGCTGAGGTAACAATGAAGCAGGGCAGGCGTCAGCACAGGCACTACAACGAATACAGGCTTTTTCATCACCCGGCTCAGCAAGCTCTTGGTGATCTGGCGCTAAAATACAGTTCGTCGTTTTAACCACACCAATACGCACGGTTGGTAAGGTAAAGCCCATCATTGGACCGCCCATAACTACACGTTGCTGTGGGACCGGAGAAAAGCCTTGGCAGTCTAATAAATGTTTAATTTCAGTGCCTAGTAAAGCCCACACATTACCTTGTTTATGAATGGTGTTACCGGTTACCGTTACTACACGCTCTATAAGAGGTTTACCTTCATGTACGGCTTGATTTACCGCAAACAAAGTACCGACATTCTGCACCAACATACCAATATCGGCAGGAATACTACCACTTGGGACTTCTTTGCCCGTTAGCAGTTTAATTAGCTGTTTTTCACCGCCAGAAGGGTAAACCGTTGGTACTGTTTGCACTATGATGCTGTCGTTATGTTGTGCTGCGAGTTTCATGGCAGCAATGGCATCAGGTTTATTATCTTCAATACCAATAATTGTCAGCTGTGGACTTAACAGCTGCTGCATTAATTCAATACCGGCAATTATACCATCGGCATGTTCGCGCATTAGCATGTCATCAGCAGTGATATAAGGCTCACACTCAACAGCATTAACAATTAAAAACTCAATGGCTTTACGGGTATCTGCTTTTACATAAGTTGGGAAGCCAGCACCGCCCATACCTGCAATACCACTTTGATGAATAATATCGACAAGCTCATCATGGGAAAGTGCTTTAGCATCAGGCACAGGGTTAAGCTCGCACCAGTTATCTTCACCATCAGGTTCAATAATTACGCTAAGCTCAGGCAGTGCTGAAGGATGAGCAGAAGGCATTGGGCAAATATCGCTGATCAACCCTGATGTTGGCGCGTGCACAGGCACTGACCAATTGCCGCTTGGCTTAGTTAATGCTTGACCTTTTAGAACCTGCTGGCCTTTTTCAACAATAAGTTTGCCGTTAGCACCAATATGTTGCTTTAGTGATACAACGAGCTTGTCTGGTAGTGGCAGTCTTGCAATGGCTTGTGTTGTTGATTGCAGCTTTTGACCTGGTGGGTGAACGCCTCCAGGTATAGACCACACTTTGCCTTGTTTAATTTGATCTATTAACTTTTCCATCTGTGCTCCTAATCTACCTGAGTCACAGGGATTGCGTTTAATTGCCATTTCCAGGTTTGTTTGGTTTCTTTGACAGGCAGCATATCAATACAGTCTACAGGGCATGGTTCAACACATAAGTCACAACCGGTACATTCATCGATTAATACAGTGTGCATTTGGCGAGTTGCGCCAACGATGGCGTCAACAGGGCAGGCTTGAATACATTTGGTACAGCCAATACATTCATCTTCACGAATATAGGCAACGGTTTTAACTGGATCTGCTTGCTCACCGCCAGCCAGAGGTTTTGCTTCAACACCCATTAAATCAGCGAGTTTTTTTACCGTGGCTTCGCCGCCTGGTGGGCACTTATTGATTTCGTCACCATTGGCAATTGCTTCTGCATAGGGACGACAGCCAGGGTAGCCACATTGGCCACACTGTGTTTGCGGTAAAATGGTATCAATTTGGTCAACAATAGGGTTGCTCTCAACGCGAAAACGAACGGCGGCAAAACCTAAAATTAAACCAAATATTAGCGCTAATGAACCTAACGCTATCAAAGCATAAAACAAGGTCATATTAAAACTTCACTAATCCTGTAAAACCCATAAAGGCCATCGACATAAGGCCTGCGGTGATCATCGCAATTGAAGCACCTTTAAAAGGAGCAGGGACATCAGCCGCAGCTAAACGCTCACGTAATGCGGCAAACAGTATTAACACCATAGAGAAGCCCACTGCGGCACCAAAGCCGTACACAGCCGATTGTAAGAATGAGTGGTCTTCTTTGATATTAAGTAGAGCAACACCTAAAACAGCACAGTTAGTGGTGATAAGCGGTAAGAAAATCCCTAATAAGCGATAGAGTGTCGGGCTGGTTTTTCTCACCACCATTTCGGTAAATTGCACGACAACAGCGATAACCAAAATAAAACTCATGGTACGCAAAAATTCGATATCCAGCGGGATCAAAATATAATGATTCACCAGATAACTAGTCACGGAGGCAAGTGTAAGTACAAAGGTTGTGGCTAAAGACATACCAATCGCGGTATCTAACTTACCCGATACACCCATAAACGGGCATAAACCTAAGAATTGAACTAAAACGAAGTTGTTGACTAGCACAGTGCCAATCAATAACAAGACATATTCTGTCATGCGTGCCTCACGAGAATAAAAACGGCTCTATTATCCTTTTTTATGGGGGCCGACACAACACATGAGGGACGAATAGCTAAAATTAACAAAGCTGTTTACGATTAAAGTGTTAAAGCAAAGTTAATAGATGGAATAGGCCCAAAAATAGTAAGGTTTTTTGGGCCTTAAAGAGGGGTTAGATATCTTTTGGCTTTTCGATGTAATAGCCTTGCACACCATCTAAGCACAGCGTTTCGATGATATGTTTTTCTTCTTGGCTTTCTACGCCTTCAGCAAATACACTCACACCAATACGGTGAGCAAGATCTACCATTAAGCGCATAAAGTATTGATTGTTTTTATCTTCTTCGAGGCCGCGAGTATAGCTTGCATCCATTTTGATAAAGTCAGGTTTTAAGTCTCTAAAGAATTTAAATGAGGTTAACCCCACACCAAAGCGTTCTACAGTAATACGTGCGCCCACACGATGTACCATATCGATAAAGCGTTTACTTGCTTTAATGTTTTGTTGTAATCCAAACTCACTGACTTCAAAAATAAGTTTTGATGCAATGTTACTGTCTTTCAGTAAGCGGCGTTCTAACCAGATCACAAACTGATCATTGTGAGCGCTTGATGCCGTAACATTAATACCAAAGAATTTTTCAGAGAAATTACGGGTTTTAACTTTTTCTAAAGTGGTATCGATAATTAAGCGGTCAATTTCCATTGCCATTTCTAGCTTCTCTGCCATAGCAAGGAAAGAGGCTGTTGGCAGCATTTGATTTTCTGCGGTTTTAAAACGAACTTGAATCTCTGCATAGGCTTTAACACTTTTACCTATTGGCATAATGTTCTGCATAACCAAGTGAACACGTTTCGACTCAATCACTTCGCTAATAACTTTACGCCAGTTTTGGTTACCAAAACCTGCGCTGGCGTTATTAACTAAGTCTGTTTCGCGCTGCACATGCCATGCATTCGCTTGTTTTGATTGCGCCATGCTCATTGCATTATCAACAATCGATAATAACTCACCAAGCGGCTTACCTTTTTCGTAGCCAACAATACCTGTGTTAGCAACTGAGCTTAATTCTTGGTTTTGCTGATACTGAGTAAAACGCGATTGTAAGTTATCGCCAAAGCGTTCAGCTTCTTTAAGAGGGGTATTAGGTAATACCACTGCAAAGTCAGAGCTGTTTAAACGAAAAACCTGACTGCCTGTATAGGTGCCGCTAATATGTTTAATAATATCAGCCACACCTTTTACGTATTCATCACCTTTTTGGTAACCACGGGTTTGGTTGATGGTTTGCAATTCGCTACAACGAACCATAGCAAGCGAACCAAACGTGCTCTTTTCTACGTTCTCAATATTCTTTTCGTAGTACTCAACAAACATATTTCGATTGCCAAGGTTTGTAACTACATCTTTATACGCTTCTTTTTTAATATTTAGCGCATTATTTTGAATGTCATCATGCTTGGTCTGTAAGAAATGCGATAGGCGATTGAACGATGGAATTAAATCTTTGCTTAACTTCTTTAAGCGGGTGGTATCCATCGCTTGCTCGAGGTCACCGTTAACCTGATTTTGGTTGATATAAATATCAACGATATCTGAAATGGTCGTACTAATTTTACGATTTAGGCGGCGGAACATGCTCTTCATATAAATAATAGGAAGTAGGGCAATAAGGCCTGAAATCAAAACTACAATAAATAAAGACTGTTGTAATAGGCTAGCCAGGTTGTGTGCATTAATCGTAAACTCTACTTTAATGTCAGATGTTTGATTAACGGCGAACTGAGGGCGAATGGAATTAAAACTGTTATTAACTATTTCAGCAAACAAGGGTAGGGATTGGCTAGATTCTACCATGCTAACCACTTGACCTGATTGATCACGGATCACAAGTTTAGAAAAAGTGCTACCATCGGCAAATGCTTTTTGTATTTTCTCTGGTGCAAGTTGCTCAATGGTTTGTGTATTTATATATGCGTTTACTACACGCTGTGCTTTTTGCTGTGCATCACTGACTGCGCTATCAAAGCTAAGCGCAATAAAGTAACCACCTAATAATGCAAACAGCAACCAAGATATAAGTTGTATAAAAATAAGTTTTTTAAAGCCAGCCATGTTCTTATCTTTTAAAAGCCTAAAGGAAGGAATCAATTCCTTGATTGATTGCTTTAAGTATAGTCGTTGTATTCTAAAGCATAATATAGAATAAACTTAAATTAGGTTAGATTATAAGTGCTTTAAAGTCTAATACAATCGACGAATAATAGTAGATAAAATTTTAATAGATTCGCGGAGTTGGCTCCCCCTCCCCGACTCGAACGGGGGACCTGCGGATTAACAGTCCGTCGCTCTAACCAACTGAGCTAAGGGGGAACTAAATAGAGTAGTGTGGTGCTATGATTTGGCTCCCCCTCCCCGACTCGAACGGGGGACCTGCGGATTAACAGTCCGTCGCTCTAACCAACTGAGCTAAGGGGGAACAATCATATTCATAAACTTGGCTCCCCCTCCCCGACTCGAACGGGGGACCTGCGGATTAACAGTCCGTCGCTCTAACCAACTGAGCTAAGGGGGAATCGTTTATGATTGAAAAACTTGGCTCCCCCTCCCCGACTCGAACGGGGGACCTGCGGATTAACAGTCCGTCGCTCTAACCAACTGAGCTAAGGGGGAAGCGTCATGCCTTTCAACGGGGCGAAATATTAATGACAGCATTGCAAAGTGTCAACATAAAAACTTCATAAATTCAAAAAAGAAGCTTATTCGATGTTTTTATGTTCGATCTGAGCAAAATGTAGCTGAAAAGCTCAACATTTTTTGCTTAGCAGCGGAGGATCTATGTCGAATGCATCACTTTTTTGCATGCTTTTTGAGCTGAGTCATTTTTTAAAAATATAAAAAAGGTTTCTTTGCTAAGTCATTCTTTACCAAATCGAGGAAATCACTATTAATGCAATGTTTTCAAATTTTAAAGTTGAACCTATAGAGCATTAAAAATTCTCAGAAGGCATTGCGAGATATTCAAATATGGCAGGAGTTTAATGGTCAAGTCATCTAAGCTTTAGCCATTAAATTTGGTTTAACGCAAAGGCGTGTTGCTGAGGTAATTCAGCAACAGCGAGGGGTCGAAGTACAGAGAAGACAGAGAAGTTTATTTTGATTCATTCACTTTATATTCATATTGCGGCATTTTCTCTTTGGTGTTAGTCTTAAATAATCAGTGGCGCATCGCCACTCTGCTTTGTACTAATGTCTTTGATAGTAAATGCTATCTTTCGATAGCCGTTCTAGGAATTCAAATTGACTTCACTAGAACTACAAGGGGCTGCCCTCCACCATTGCCTGACCCGGCGAGCGGCTGCAGTCAAAATGATAAGCCTGGCAGGTTGACATTTAGGTAGATACTTTCAAAAATTTAGTAATAAAAAGCGGCTGAATGTTAATTCCTATTGTATGGATAGCCAGGCTTATATCAAAAAAGGACTTTTGTGAAAACTCATTTTCAGTATCACATTAAAAAAAGAACAAACAGATCTATCCCCTCAATAGGGGTACTTAAAAGGACATTAAGTATTACCGATGAAGAGTTTGACTCTTTTTATACCTTAATTGCTAATGATGATGCTTATAAAAAGGTATCAGGGCACTTCAAAAGTTCAGGCGATGAACGGCTAGTTTATAATCCTCACCCACTAGTCAGAAAAATTCAAAGAATGATTAACTCTCGCATTTTTAATCCAAAGAAACCTAAGGAAGGGGTAGTTATTTGGCCAAAATATTTATATGGTTCAGTACCTAATACACTAAAATGGGTAGATGGTAAGCTAGAAGTTTTTCACAGAGATTACATCTCATGCGCTAAAAACCACTGCCTTACCAAAAGCATTTTAAAAGTTGATATTAGCGACTTTTATGAAAATATACATTGGCAGGACGTTTATGAAATATTTAATAAAGTATTTAAATATGCCGATGATGTCTCGAAGGCATTAGCTGACTTTTGTACTTATGATAACAAAGTGCCACAAGGAGGATTAACTTCTAGCTTCATAGCATCGGCAGTTTTACATGATGTCGAGCCCAAGCTAGTTCAGAGGTTACATAAAAAAAAGCTTATTTATACACGTTTGGTTGATGATATAACAGTTTCAAGCTATACGAAGAACTATGACTTTACTCTAGCTGTCGGATTAATCAAGGAAATGCTTTTAAGTAAGGACCTTCCAATTAATGAAGAGAAGCTAGTTATCTCTAATCACTCAAACTCTTCAACGTTAGTACATGGCCTGAGAGTGAACTTTAAGCAACCAAGGTTACCAGAGGACGAAGTCTCTAAGATCAGGGCTTCAGTTCGCAGCCTAGAAAACTTAGCTAAAGATTCAAAGTATAGGACTAGTCGAGATTATAGAAAAAGCCATGCTATGTGTATGGGCCGTGTAAATAGAATGCAAAGTATAGGGCATAATCAAGCAAAGCAGTTACTTAACAGAGTCTTAAAAATACTGCCACTGCCTTCATATCAAGACATAATTACAGCACATAAGCTAGTCTATAGGCTCGAAAAGAACTTTGAAAATGACAAAGGGACATACTCTTATAAACGAATATATAACCTTGCTCATTATGAACTTAATCTTCTGCAAAGAAGTTTCTCCAGTCATGCAAAGGGTTTGAGGTTAAGGCTTAAAGAAGTGAGGCCAAATGAAGTTTAATTTAAAATGCGATCCACTTAATGTATCAAAATATTTAATAATTTTTCATGTAGTGATCACATCGCTTGCTTTTATTTTTATAACGTCAGTAATCTATATAGAGCAATCTTATTTCAACAGGCCTTTTTGCTTCACTCAAAAATGCATTAAAACATTCGGGCTTAGCTTTAAGGATGCATTTGACTTCTTAGAGATATCTCTAAAGCTGTTATTCACTTCAGTAACAATATTTAGTATTTATTTTGCTTTAAGAAATTACATAAGCGCAACAACCGCTGCAAAAACCACGATTCACCTTACTAATTTAAACACTTTTAAGGATTATTTAATTTCAGAATCTAAGGGTGAAAATGCTTTAAACGTAAAGAAAATAGATATCTTGAAGTGGTACAATATCATCTATCCAGATTCTCGGTTCGGGGAACTGTATGTTTCCGAAACCTATAAACAGAAATTGAGTGAGATAAATAGGCTAATAGACAATTCAAATTCCTGTTTTTCAGGAACTTCAGAGGAGGTAAGTTTCTTTGATTATAAACAACATCAAACTCAAATGATTAATTTACTCAAGACTATAGGAATTAGCCTACCTCGTTCGCCAAGAAATAGCTTTAAAGATAACGAAAGATCAGTTTTTAGTTTAATTAATAAAATAAACAAAGAGTTCTGTGGGCATAATAATGCAACTTTGATTAAAGCTCAAAACTATAGATAATTCCCGAAACCCCGCACGGCCATAACTAACCGAATCCCAACCACAATACCGAAAAACAACATGGTTTTTCGGTATGTCTCAAACAATCAACCTATCCCCATTTAAACAACTGCCAGAAGTAAAGGCAGCGTAGCGCCTTATTCACTGCACTTTTCTGAATGCATTTTGACACTGCTATTTTTGGAAGGTGGTTTGCGAAGTGATGGCGGGCTAAATGATAAAGCATCAGACCGTGGAGGTTTAACTAAGTTTGGCATAAGCCAACGAGCTTACCCTAATTTAGATATAGCCAATTTAACACTGGCCCAGGCTGTGCGTATTTATCACCGTGACTATTGGCGCGCCATGTGGTGTGAACAATGCCCGCCAGGTGTTGCATATTAGCTATCAGGTGGAAGTTTAAAAGAGGATAAAATTCTTTTTCTGGGTTGATTTTAAAGCCTGTTCGTACTTCATATTGCAACTTCTCTTATGTGGAGTTAAAAATCGCTTAGAATGAGTTTTAAACAGCATTTAAACAGGTTAGAGTTTGCAACTCTGTATTTTAATATGATGAAAGGCTTAACAGTGCTAAAAAAAATTATAAAATTTATCATTATCTTGTTGGTTGGTGGACTCGGTTCAGGAGTTTGGGAGTTATTTTTAAAGGATACTATTTTCACTATCGGAGAGTTGTTTGTGAGGTTTTTTAACTCTTTTATCAGTGATTACAACAACAGCTTATATGAAAATGTGGGAAGTGGAGGGGAAGCCTTGAAAGTTTTTTCTTCAATTATACTTCTTGTTTTGCTGTGTCTGATTCCAATTTTTTATTATATAAGGTTTTGTCGAACCTGGTCTGAAATTGAAGAAAGTGGTGAATCTAAGTTTTCTGAACCTGAAGAAAACAATGAATCTAACTTTTTTGAACTGTTTATAGAAAAACATCCTATGATAGTTAATATTATCGTCTTTTTCGCGATGTTAACTTGTTCCTTAATGTACGTGAACCTCACTATTCAGTTAGCATCAGAGACTGCTGCGGTGAATGCAATAAAAAGAAGACTAGATATTATTAGACCTTATATAAATGAAAATGAGTATTTCAAACTTTATAGTGAATATAGACAAATTGATGGTATTTTTACATTACAAAGATTGATAAATAAAACAGAAGCTATTGCTGTTGAGAAGAAGGTTCAATTACCAAAAGTTAACTTATATGGGATAACTACACCGAAACTAGAAAATTAAAATTCCTGAATTTCCGCACGGCCAATAATCTCACCTTAAACACCAAACTGAACACAGATTTTTAAAACCTGTGTTC
The DNA here is from genome assembly GCF_001401795.1 of Pseudoalteromonas sp. P1-26. Lineage (NCBI taxonomy): Bacteria > Pseudomonadati > Pseudomonadota > Gammaproteobacteria > Alteromonadales > Pseudoalteromonadaceae > Pseudoalteromonas > Pseudoalteromonas sp. P1-26. The sequence goes on from NZ_LKDX01000018.1 coordinate 23,096, forward strand.
AGCCATGACGACTAAAAAGCCAAAACCACTTACAGTTTTAAATGCCCAGCACCCGAATAAACTGGGGGACGCTGCATGTCGCTTTAATAGTGAAATTAACGAGCAGGGGATTAGCCCGCGCGTTATGTTTATGCCAGATGGTCACTTTAAGTCACAAGATGGCCGTCCATTTGATGCGCCAATTAATAATTGGTTTTGTGAATAAGTTACTTTTGATGACCTTTAAAAATAGAAATCACTCGCACCAATGTCTTTTAATTTGATACAAGCTTCGAATTATTAAGAGAGTGAACGAAATGGCATGCAAGGGGAGTCTTAAATATGGTTGTAATGGTCAACTAATTTTGGCCACAGTTTTAGAATCTTGGTATCTAACCTCAGATTCATTTGACGCTGAACCAGCATTATAATGATGAGTTATACATTAAATTATCTAACTTATTGAAACAGGTGGTGTAAGTTAAGGTTTTATCAAATAGTTGAGATTTTCACCGTTAGGGAGCCGTACAACGCATTTAAGAAGCTTTATCTCGAAACCTAACAGAGTATTAAATTGAATTTATTCAAGGCGCTGAAGAGCCTATTGAAAGGCAATATGAGACTGGCAAAGACCTATCAAAATCTATTTCTGCATTACTGAAGTTTACAAAAGCTTTTACTGATTAAAAAAGCAGCACTCGCTACTTTTTTCTTACCAACCCTTACCTATTCTAGTCTGCGCGACTTTCGTGGTAATTTTAGTTTACACATCATAACCCGTGCAATTACCGCGATTAGTATCTCGGCTACAGTTGTAGAACATTTTTGCGCCTTCTTTTCACTAAACTTATAAAACCGTTAAAACAAGATGCTTTGCTATTTATAGTATTATGCGTTTCAGGCTAGCCTTAAAAGCCTTTATATTTGCGGCTTCTAGCGAGTTATCCACGGTTTCTGTGGATAACTCTGTTTATTAAACTTTAAGAACAGCTATAGTGCTAGGATTTTCGAGGGCTACAGCAATTTCAAGTATTTAATTCACTTTTTTTAATTCATTTTAAATCAATGTGTTAGTGTTTTTATCTGAAGCCTTGCTGAATTGATGAGTAAATTTATTCGTGACGATGAAATGGCGCTATTTATTGTGTAAAAAAACAGCGAATACTGCCTTTTAATTGTAACAAAGCTATTAAACTTGTTTTTATATTGTTTTTTATGAGGGTTAGTGGTTATTTTTATGTCAAAGCGTCAAAAGTAATAGTTTTGTGTATGAATTTTGATTCTGTTAATAAAGCATAGCTTGCAAGAGAAGGATGCTTTAAACTTACAGGTTCAGAAAAAGAGGCAAAGTATTCCCATGAGCGTGAAACCGCAGAGCAAAACTAAACCTGATCTTTTAAACTCACCCATTCTGCCAACCTTGAAAAAAATGACCATCCCAATGATCTTTGGCATGATCACCTTAATGATGTTTAATTTGGTTGATACCTTCTTCATTAGTTTGTTAGGTACAGAGCCTCTCGCCGCTGTTAGCTTTACCTTTCCTGTTACTTTTACTGTTATTAGCCTTGCAATTGGTTTAGGGATAGGTACCTCTGCGGTTATCGCTAAAGCACTTGGTAGTGATAAGTTAGATGAAGCACGTTTTGATGCCAGCATGTCGTTGTTGGTATCGGTGGTGATGGTGTTTAGCTTATCTGTAGTAGGTTATTTATTAATAGATCCGATCTTTAAGTTATTGGGTGCTGGCGAATTAGTCTTACCGCTTATTCATGAGTATATGAGTGTGTGGTTCTTAGGCAGCGTATTTCTAATTACCCCTATGGTTGGCAACTCTGTGCTTAGAGCCAGTGGCGATACCAAAACACCGAGCATTGTTATGGGTGGAGCAGGGCTGATTAATGCCATCTTAGACCCTATACTTATTTTTGGCTTTGGACCCGTTCCGGCATTAGGTATTCAAGGCGCAGCTATTGCTAGTGTTATTGCCTGGTCAGTTGCTGTCGTTATCATTTTATACATCCTTGCGGTAAAAAATGGTCTATTGAGTTTGCATGCTGGTGTACAAACGCCGCTTAGCTCGATTCGTAAAATTCTTAAAATTGGTTTACCTGCGGCTGGCGCAAATATGCTGACACCTATTGCCATGGCGGTCATGACAGCATTAGTGGCTAAACATGGTCCTGAAGCAGTTGCGGCGTTTGGTGTAGGCAGTCGCATTGAATCTATTGCAAGCCTTGTGGTGCTTGCTTTGTCGATGACCTTGCCGCCATTTGTGAGTCAAAACTTTGGGGCAGGTAAGTTTGAGCGTGTTAAAGAAGCCTACACAAAAACCTTGAAATTCGTGATGATTTGGCAGTTCGCTATTTATATTTTACTGCTGTTAACCTCTGGCTTTATCGCTGATGTATTTGGTAAAGAGCAAGCGGTAATGGATGTGATTAAGTTATTCATTTATATCTTGCCATTGAGTTATGGCCTGCAAGGGGTGATTATTTTATCTAACTCTTCATTTAATGCTCTGCATAAACCAATGAATGCACTGATTTTAAGTGTAGTACGCCTGTTTGTTTTTTATGTACCTTTTGCTTATATAGGCAGCGAAATTGCAGGCTTAACCGGTTTATTTATTGGTGCGGCGATTGGTAACTTATTTACTGCAACGGTTGCCTATAAATGGTTTATCAAAGAAGTTGATGGGTTAAGTGAGTCATATATGAAGGAGTGTCATTCATGAGCGACCATTTCCAACTAGTTTCTAAGTTTCAGCCAAGTGGTGACCAACCAACGGCAATAGCACAGTTAAAAGATGGCCTAGAGGCTGGGCTTGCGCATCAAACATTATTAGGGGCTACGGGAACGGGTAAAACCTTTACCATGGCCAATATTATTAATGATTTGAATCGTCCAACTATCATCATGGCACACAACAAAACGCTCGCGGCACAGCTTTATGGCGAAATGAAAGAGTTTTTTCCCCATAATGCGGTTGAGTATTTTGTATCTTATTACGATTATTACCAGCCAGAAGCCTACGTTGTTGCCAGCGATACCTTTATTGAAAAAGATGCGTCTATCAATGAGCACATTGAACAAATGCGTTTGAGTGCTACCAAAGCGCTGCTTGAACGACGCGATACCATTATTGTGGCTTCGGTGTCTGCTATTTATGGTTTGGGCGACCCAGACTCATATATGAAGATGATGCTTTTACTGAAAGTGGGTGAAACCGTCGATCAGCGCGATATGCTGCGCCGTCTGGCTGAGCTGCAATATACAAGAAACGATATTGAATTTAGCCGCGGTACTTACCGTGTACGTGGTGAAGTGGTCGATATATTTCCAGCTGAATCGGATACTTACGCTGTGCGTGTGGAGATGTTTGACGATGAAATTGAGCGCTTAAGTATTTTTGACCCGCTTACAGGGGCTGTTGAAAAGCACATTGTGCGCGCAACTATTTACCCGAAAACACACTATGTAACTCCCCGTGAAAAAATTCTTGATGCCATTGATAAAATTAAAGGTGAGCTTAAAGACCGCCGAGCTCAGCTACTTAGTGCCAACAAACTTGTGGAAGAGCAGCGTATTGCTCAGCGCACCCAGTACGATATTGAAATGATGACCGAGCTTGGTTATTGCTCAGGCATCGAAAACTACTCGCGATACTTATCAGGTAGAACACCGGGCGATCCACCGCCGACATTATTAGATTACTTACCTGATGATGCATTGATGATTATTGATGAATCACACGTTACTGTGTCGCAAATTGGTGCTATGTATAAAGGCGATAGAAGCCGTAAAGAAAATCTTGTTGAGTATGGCTTTCGCTTGCCATCGGCATTAGATAACCGCCCATTACGTTTTGAAGAATTTGAAGCCATTGCTCCGCAAACTATTTATGTGTCGGCAACACCTGGTGACTTTGAGCTTGAGCGCTCATCAGGGGAGGTTGCTGAGCAGGTCATTCGTCCAACCGGGCTTATAGACCCTGAAATTGAAGTGCGCCCTGTGGGCACCCAGGTTGATGACTTACTCTCAGAAATCTATAAACGAGTTGAAGTGAACGAGCGAGTACTTGTCACTACTTTAACTAAGCGTATGGCAGAAGATTTAACCGACTATCTCAACGACCATGATGTAAAAGTTCGCTACTTGCACTCAGACATCGACACCGTTGAACGAGTCGAAATTATCCGTGATTTACGTGCCGGTGTGTTTGATGTGTTAGTGGGCATTAACTTATTGCGAGAAGGTCTCGACATGCCAGAGGTTTCACTTGTTGCGATACTTGATGCTGATAAAGAAGGCTTCTTACGTTCGACTCGCTCACTTATTCAAACCATTGGTCGTGCTGCGCGTCACTTAAATGGTAAAGCGATTCTTTATGGCGACCGCATAACTAACTCGATGCGACAAGCCATTGATGAAACAGACCGTCGCCGTGAAAAACAACAAGCTTATAACCTTGAGCATGGTATAGAGCCGCAAGCACTGGTTAAAAGTATCACCGATATTATGGATGTGGGTGAAGAGGCAAGTCCGAAAGATAACCTTAAGTTGGTGCGTAAAGAGTCTAAACAAGTGCTCAGCGCGAAAGATATTGCTAGCCAAATCAAAACCCTTGAAGCGAAAATGCATGCTTATGCTAGCGATCTTGAGTTTGAAAAAGCGGCGTCTGTGCGTGATGAAATTCACGAATTACAACAACAGTTAATTAACTAAAGATGATGACAAACGATTTTTCTGCCATTTTAAATGCCTTAGCAGAGGCTCCACTTGCTGCTAATGAATTATGTCGTGTATTCCATGGCCGTGGTCACTCAGTCGCTGAGCTGAGCCACATAAACTTAGACTTTTATCCGCCAGCACTCTTTTTAGTTTCATATCAAGAAATAGATGAACAAGTGCTTGCGCAATTAACTGATACCCTGTGGCAATGGGCGCAACAGAATGCGCCAGAGCTTGTAAGTGCATTGGTTTACCAACAACGTAGCGGCATTAACACTCGTAATGCCCTGATGTTTGGTGAATTACCCCAAGAGCACCATGTCAGTGAAAATGGTATTAAGTTTAAAGTCGATTTATTGAGTCGCCAAAATACTGGGATTTTCCCTGATATGCGCCGTGGCCGAGAGTTTGTTCAAGCCAATAGTAAAAATGCAAAAGTGCTCAACCTATTTTCATACACGTGTGGCTTCTCTGTTGCAGCAATGCAAGGCGGTGCTGACCAAGTTATTAATATGGATATGAATAAAGGGGTGCTGCGAACTGGTAAACAAAACCATCAGTTAAATGGTTTTGCTCAAGGGGTTAGTTATTTTCCGCACGATATTTTAAAATCATTCGGTAAACTAAAAAAATCAGCGCCGTATGAATTAATCATTGTTGATCCACCGAGCTTTCAAAAGGGCAGCTTTATATTGACCAAGGATTATCAAAAAATCTTGCGTCGTTTACCTGAGCTGTTAAATGAAAACACCCAATTATTACTGTGTGCCAATAGCCCTGAGCTTTCAGAGCAGGCCTTTAAAGATCTCATTAGCGATCATACACAAGGAGCAATTAGTTTTGTTGAGCGATTAGCTCCTACTGATGGTTTTATTGAAGTAGACAGTGATCGCAGCTTAAAAGCGTTAGTTTATAAAACAGCAAACTAATGGCACTGAGTAAACGACTATCAGCCATCATTGATGTGGTAGATTCAGGTTATGACGAAATCTGGGATTGTTGCTGTGATCACGGTTTGTTAGGCATTGAGCTGCTACAGCAAGATAAAGCACCGCTTATACATTTTGTTGATATTGTGCCTGAGTTAATGCAGGCACTAAGTGATAAACTCGAACGTTTTGCTACAAGAGAGCAACGCGGCCGTTGGCAGGTACATTGCCAAGATGTAGCAATGATTTCACCAGATCCTAAAAAACGCCATCTTGTTATTATTGCTGGAGTGGGTGGTGAGTTGTTAGTGCAGTTCTTAGCGAAGATTGTAAGCCAACAGCCAAATACGCATATCGACTTTATTGTTTGCCCAGTGCATCACAGTTATCAAGTTCGTAGCTATTTACAAACACTGCCCTTGGGGCTCGTCTCTGAGCAGTTGGTGTGTGAAAACAAACGATTTTATGAAGTTATTGCCATGAGTGCGTCATCCTCGCAACAGATCACTCGAGTAGGGCACTCAATGTGGCAGCTAACAAGTAAAGAGCACCAAACGTATTTAAAGCAGTTATGTGCTCATTACCAACGTATGTTAAATCAAGACGCCGATTATTATCAGCCTGTGCTTGAACAATACAGTGCATTATTATCTTAATTAGAGTTAACTTAATTAAAGTTTATTAATCTCTTGTTTTACGCTGTAGCTAGAGTCAGTAACAATGGCTTCGAGAGTTTGTACTCGCTCTCTTAGCTCTTGCAGCTCTTTTGTTACTTCGGCTACATGTTCGTTGGCTTCTTTTGAATTTTTTAAAGTTCGTGATTTAAACTCAAGGTGTTTTTTATACATATCATAAATTACCCCAGAGCCAACTGATATCAGCACGATTAACACCACCATGGTAGTACCTGACATACACTTCTCCTTCCTTTTTTAGTATCTAACAGAATATAGATTGTATTTAAAAATGCAATTTGCATTCTGTTACAAGGTGTTTCGTTTTAGAAACGGCTTGATGCGAATAAAGCCTGTAACGAGCATGGTACCTGCGATAACACACAGTGCGCCAACTAAGGTATTAGGACCAATTTGCTCATCTAAAATTAAATTTCCCCACACTATGCCAAAAAGTGGAATCAAAAAGGTCACAGTCAACGCAGAAGTTGGGCCAATGTCATCAATCAAACGGAAGAACAAGATATACGCTACCGCTGTACACAGCACTCCGAGTGCCACCACACCAAGCATAACCTCGTTACTTGGCATTTCTCTGGCAGGAATAACAAAAATAAGCGGCAGCACCATGATACTCGCCGTCCACATACTGCCATGGGCATTATCAAAAGCAGATAACTTAGGTGCATGTTTAGTGTAATGGGATGCGATGGCGTAGCTGAGTGAAGCACACAGTGCCGCAACAATTGCCGTGATAGCTTGGCTGTCGATAGCCAGGCTATTTTGACCTACCAAAATGGCCACGCCCGTTAAACCCAACAGTAAGCCAAGCAACATACTTTTAGTGGGTTTTGTTTTACTCCAAATAATACCCACGATGGCACCCCAAATTGGCGTTGTTGAGTTTAATATGGATAAGGTAGATGCATTAATTGTTTGTGCTGCATAGGCAAACAATAAAAAAGGAATGGCGGAATTAAGCGCGCCAAGAATGAAAAAATGCTTTTTGTGGGTCGCGAACGCAAGTTTCTTGCGTAAGTACAGCGCAAAAATAAACAGTGTTATAGCTGCAAAGCCGACTCTTAACTCAATTAATACTGCAGGGCCTAAGCTATTCGCTGCCATGCGCATAAATAAGAAGGAAGCACCCCAAATAGCAGCAAGGATGAATAAGCGTAATAAACTTGGCAATGACATGGTTTTACATTCTTAAATTATAAAACCTGAGCATACCAAATTTATGCCCCAATACTGGCCATTTTCGGACTATTAATCAGTTGATTGTGGGAGTTTTTTTTCAAAATCAGATTTTACGATCTCTAAAGCCGCTAATACATCTTCTGCGGGAACATCGTTTTGCTCTAAGAGCATAATGAGATCAACAGCAATTTTTATATAGTTAGGTGCGCTTTCTAACTCACTGCTCATACTTTTAGTTCCTTTTTCTTAGCAACTTGGCTAATGGCAACATCGATAGCAGTTTGCACTTGTTGCTCCATTTTAATGCGCTCTGTTTGTGGTAAATAAAATTCCATATCGACATCGTAGCGGATGTAGCGGGCAGGCAGTTGGTTTAATACGGTGCAGCATAAATCTGCCATAATATCATCACTATAGGTTGATTCTAAGTTGCGCTTAGTGATGTCTTCGACAACTAATTTTTCATAGTAGTTGTGAATGTCGTCATGCATTTTCATACAAAATAAGCCTAATTAAATAGTCACTTTTAGTGTATACCAAGCTTTAAAATAAATCGACAGCAGCCCTAAAAAGCTGACCGTGAACATCAACCAAACGGCTTACATTTCGTTGATAGCCGCCGCCCATAGCTGCAAACACTGGGATATCAGCTTCCTTCGCTTGGCTTAATACAAAATGATCACGTTGATACACGCCTTCTAAACTCACTTGAAAGTGTCCTAATTCGTCATCTGTTGCGATGTCTGCGCCGGCGTTATACAAAATGATATCTGGCTGGTGGAGTCTAATGGTCAGAGCTAAAGCTTGTTTGACTGTCTCTAGGTATTCAGTATCTGAAGTGCCATGCTCTAAAGCAAAATCGTAGTTTGATTGCTGCTTAATGCGGGGGAAGTTTTGCTGACAATGAATTGAGCAGCTAATTATTTGAGGATGTAGTTGCGTAACTTCAGCTGTACCGTCGCCTTGGTGAACGTCACAGTCAAAGATTAATACGGAGTCGGCTTGCTCAGTATCAATCAAGTGTGCAGCAGCTATCGCTAAGTCATTAAAAATACAAAAGCCACTACCATAGCCCGTAAAAGCATGGTGATAACCACCACTTAGATTAAAAGCCGCACCGCGTTGCAAAGCAAACTCAGCGCCTTGAATACTCGCCCCAACAGAGTAAAGTGTTCGTTCAACCAATTCAGTGGACCAAGGAAAGCCCATTTTTTTAATGGCTTTGCTATCAAGACTGCCAGTTAAAAAAGCGTCGACATAGTCGGGGTTATGGCACAGAGTAAGCTGCGCTTTAGTGGCTTGTTGTGGGGTAATGAAATACTGTTCATCAATGAAGTTGCTGACAAGCTGTTTTAACAAGCGATATTTATCAATTGGAAAGCGGTGACGCTCAGGTAAAGCTAACGCTGAATAACTTGGATGGTAGTAAAACATTATCTCAGCTGCTGTTTCTCGACCTGTTGAATTTTGTCTTCAGTGGCAGAAATTGCCTTACGACAACGGCCAAGTCTTGCGTGTAATGCGAGTATTTCTTTGTTAATTTCGGCTGCTTGCTGTGTATTTGCAGCTTCAAGTTTTAGTTTTCGCTCTTCGATCATCAATACTAAGCGGCGTTCAAACTCATGGTTTTGCTTTAGTTCGTCATAAAGTTCATGGGATGACTGCATGATTTTTTTAACTGCTTGTTTATAAACCTGTGGTTTAGCTTTTGGCTTAAAACTGTACTTATTTTCTTTAGCCCATACCGGGGTTGATTTGATCACATTAAATACCGCCTCTACCTGAAGGGTAATGCGCTCAAGTGCATATTGGTAAGCATGGCGATGCTCAGCAGGCGGCAAGCTGTTTAGTTCATCTTCGATTTCGCTTACGTAGTCAGTAAGCTTCATACTTTTTGTGCTAAACACGGCTTTATCAAACAAACTTGGTTGGGCTTGCATATAGCGATTTTTAGCAAATAAATTACCCTTATCAAATTGTGTGGCTAATTGTTTGAGCCTTTCAATTTGTGAACGTAGTTTATCAAAAGCAGTCGATTGCATTTATAAATAAGCCTCATAGATTAACTTTAATGCTAACACTATAACCACAGTGTTAAACACTGGGCGGATCATTTTACTACCAAACTTTATTGCTGAATGTGCTCCTAACCATGCTCCAAGCATCAAGAAAAAGCCCATTGTAATACCAAGTAAAAAGTTCACATGGCCAAGCGCCACGAATGTGATCAAAGAAATAAAGTTTGAAACAAAGTTCATTGAGCGGGCAAGGCCACAGTTAAGCAACAAACTCATTTTATATAATAGGCTATTTGAGGCTGTCCAAAATGTGCCAGTGCCGGGGCCTGCTAAACCATCAAAAAAACCAAGCCCTAATCCTTGTAGCCATTGTTTAATTTTAGTTTTGCTATCAAGCTTTGGTAACTCGTTATGTTCAGTTGTACTCAAACTGCCAAATAAGCTGTAACAAGCGACTAAAATAATCACCACCGGTAGTAATTTATTTAAAAATTCAATACTTAAGTAATCAACCACTAAAGTGCCTACGAGTGCCCCAATAGCTGTCGCTAAAATAGATGCAGCCCAAAACCGTGGGTTGAACAACTTTTTACGAAAATAAGTCACGCTGGCCGTCAATGAGCCAAAACTCGCTGCAAGTTTATTGGTACCTAAGGTGAGATGGGGCGGTAAGCCTGCAGTTAATAGCGCTGGCACAGTTAACATCCCGCCACCGCCTGCAATTGCATCAATAAAGCCCGCTGCCAGTGCGACTGCGCATAATAGTGCCCAGGTTGCTGGGTCTAAAGCTAATTCAAACATTAATAATCAATTTGTCTTTTAAAAGGTGGCAAGGTATCGAGCATGGCTTTGCCATATCGCTTGGTCACTAAACGGCGATCAAGGATAGTAATGCGACCCTGATCATTTTCTTTGCGCAGCAGTCTACCACAGCTTTGTACTAATTTCTTTGCCGCATCAGGTACGGTTATCGAAAGAAACGGGTTGCCACCTTTACTTTGCACAAACTCAGCCTGCGCTTCTTCTATTGGTGAGGTAGGCACCGCAAATGGAATTTTTGTAATTACCAGGTTTTCTAAGTATTTACCTGGTAAATCAAGACCCTCAGATAAACTTTGAGTACCAAATAAATAGCTAGCACGGCCTAAATCTACATTGGCTTTATGCTTTTTAAGCAGTGCTTCACGAGACATTTCACCTTGCACTAAGACCTCAATTCCTTTGCTACGAAGCGCTTTAACAACATGATCCATCTGCCAATAAGAGGCAAATAATACTAAATTTGCTTTTTTATCATCAAGGAACTTAGGTAATTGCTCAGCCAAGTGGTCGCTAAACGCTTTATCGGTCGGCTCAATATGGCTGGCAGGGATATGTAGCGTCGCTTGTTTTGGGTAATCAAACGGAGAAGGGACTTTTATGTATTTTACGCCTTCTTCTTTGGCAAGACCGCATTCATAGGCAAAGTGATCAAATGAACCCAATGCAGTTAAGGTGGCTGAACAAAGTACGGCACCCGCACATTGATTCCATAATTTATCTTTTAGGTAATAGCCAACTTCAATAGGGCAATCACTGAGTAAATGGTCGTGATGGTTCTTATATTCCAAGCGTTTTATCCACCTGGCATGGGGAATACCTTCGCCTTTTGTGGCGTAGCTAAACCACAGCTTATTTAATAACTCTAAGCGATTAATGTACTGACCACTTTCAGCCAAGATTGGATCGGCCACATAAGGTTTTATATCGCCATCACTTACGTCTTGCACTAGGGTATCGTGCATCTTGTTGAGTGCTCTTAGGGCATCAAGGGTGGCATCGCTAATATCTTTTGCTTTGGTATGTAAAGATGCTGGGATTTCACCGTGCTCAAAACGATAGGTGTCATCACTGTTATAGTTAAAGTCTGCGTTATCAAGAATATCACGCACCACTTTTAAGTTTTTACCAGCATCATTGATACTGTCACTGAGCTTAAAATTTTGCCCAATTGCTTTTTGACCTACGAGCACATTGGCCATTTTACCAGCAAATTTAACCAGCTTGTCGAGCCAGTCTATGGTGCCTTTAATGGTTGCTGCAGCAGAAGAAAAATCGCGGGTGATGTGCGCTAAATGGTGCGCTTCATCGATTACATAAATTGTATCGTCAGGCTCAGGTAGAATTTTACCGCCACCCAAATCAAGATCAGCCAGTAATAAAGAATGGTTGATCACTAGCACATCCATTTGCATAAGACGCTGACGTGCCATATGAAAAGGGCAGAGCTGATGAGCGCGCATTTGTCGTTGGCATGAATGCTTATCACAGGCAATTAAATTCCACACTTTATCAGGGATGGTATCAGCCCAGCTATCGCGGTCGCCTTGCCATTGCTTTTTTGAATAAGCATCATAAAGTTGCTTTAAGCATTTGGTTTCCATATCAGAAAGCGGCGATGACAGGGTCGGCATAAACTCCATTTGCGTTTGACTGTCGCCATTTACAGCAGCACTGAGTTTTTGTGCACAGATATAACGCTGCCGACCTTTCACTAAATCAAACTTGATGTCTAGGCCAGAGTGCTCTTTAAAAAAAGGCAGCTCCTTACTAATTAACTGCTCTTGTAGGGCAACGGTTGCCGTCGAAATCACTAATTTCTTTTTCTTGGCCATCGCTAAAGGCAATGCCCCTAAACAATACGCCAGTGACTTACCGGTTCCGGTGCCTGCTTCAATAACACAAATTCGTTGGCTCTTGTGATACTCGCCAGCCAGGGTTTTTGCTATCTCGGCAACTAAGTAGTTTTGACTGCTTCTAGGGCGGTAATCGGTGAGGTTATCAGCAACATGCTTATGAATTTGCCGAATTGTTTTTTTTAAAGAGTCAGAAAGCATGCCCAGAAAACCTAAAGTATGTATATAATTACAGTAATGAATTTTAGAGATTTAACTGGGCAACTACAAGCGACTTGTTACTTTAATTAGTTAATCAACTTAGCTTTGTTTAACTAATATGCCTAAATTATAGTAAAAAGGTTTAATTACATGCAGTTAGCCTCCGGCTTTATTCTTTCCACGCAATGCTATGATAGCGCTAAGGGCATTTCGATTGTGGTGTGGATTTTATCTAAGCAAGGGCCTGTAAAACTAATAAGCACACCGCAAAAAGCAGTGTTCTTTATTAATGAATCTCAAATAGACGCTGCGAATAGAGTGTTTTCAGAGCATGGTATTTTTTGTGAAATTAAACCTGTGGCACTGAAGAGCTTTATGCAACAAGAAGTAGTTTCTTGTTACTTTTCATCATTAAAGCACTATTACAATGCAGCGAAACGACTCAAAGCGCAGCATATAAAAGTATATGAGGATGATATTCGCCCTGTTGATAGATTTTTAATGGAACGTTTCATTAAAGGGTCAGTTTGGGCTCAGGGAATACAAATAAAAAGCCATCCATATCCTGTTTTAACAGATACTAAGTTCAAAAAAAATAACGATTTTACGCCACATTTTTCAAGTTTGTCGCTCGATATAGAATGTAATGGTGAAGGAGTGCTATTTTCAATAGGTCTAGTAGGGGCACACATAGATACAGTGTTGATGGTAGGCCAGCCACAAGATACCAGTGAACTTGAATTTAACCTTCATTGGTGTGTGGATGAAATTGATTTACTCAATCAGCTTTGTTTACACATTGAAACTGTCGACCCTGATGTGATCATTGGTTGGAATGTGATTGAATTTGACTTTAGTGTTTTACATGCCCGCGCTGAAGCACTCGGTGTCGAATTACCGCTTGGCCGCAATAAAGAAAAAATGCAGCTGCGGCAAGGTAATTTTACCCGTATTACAATACCTGGCCGAGTAGTTGTAGATGGTATTGATACCCTAAAAAACGCCACCTATCACTACGATAGTTTTAGCCTTGCTAATGTAGCGAGTATTGAACTTGGTGAAGAGAAGCTGATTAGCACAGATAATCGCTTAGAAGAAATTATTCGCCAGTTTAATGAAGACAAACTGTCTCTTGCTAATTACAACAGACAAGATTGCATGTTAGTGCTGCGAATTTTTGAGAAACTTAAGTTACTCGATTTTGCTGTTGTGAGAAGCCAACTCACCGGACTTGAATTAGAACGAATGGGTGGCTCAGTTGCCGCCTTCACTAACCTTTATCTGCCGCTACTACATAGAAGTGGCTATGTAGCCCCTAATTTAGGCGATCATGGCTTAAGTTTTGACAGCCCAGGTGGTTATGTCATGTCATCGCAGCCTGGCCTATATAAGAATATCTTGGTGCTTGACTACAAAAGCCTTTATCCATCAATAATGCGCACATTTTGTATAGACCCTCTGGGACTAATTGAAGGTTTAAAAAAGCCAGATGACGCAATCGAAGGTTTTAACCAAGCACAGTTTTCACGTACTGAGCACCATTTGCCTGAGCTTATTCGTGAACTTGCAGCAACAAGACAAATAGCCAAAGATAAAAACCAGCCTATGCTCTCGCAGGCAATTAAAATCATTATGAATAGTTTATACGGTGTACTTGGCTCTAAAGGTTGTCGTTTTTATGACCCGAGATTGTCGAGCTCAATTACTTTACGTGGCCATGAAATAATGCAAACAACTAAGCAATGGATAGAAGAGTGGGGCTATAACGTCATTTATGGTGATACAGATTCAACCTTTGTTAAGCTTGATGATGATCTAAATTCACTAAACTGTAATGAAATCGGTACGAAACTGGCAGATAAAATTAACAAACGCTGGCAGCAGGTTTTGCAGCAAGATTATAAAATAGACAGTTTTTTAGAAATTGAGTACGAAACCCACTATAGCCCATTTTTTATGCCCACAATTAGAGGCAAAACAATGGGTTCAAAAAAGCGTTATGTAGGAAAAGTCGAAAATAATGGCGCTTCAAAATTAGTCTTCAAAGGTATGGAAACCGTAAGAAGTGATTGGACAGAACTTGCTCATGAATTTCAGACGGAATTATTTGAAATATTATTTTCTGAAAATTACAGACAAGAATTTATTTTTCAAGCCTTTGATAGGTATGTTAAAAAACTTTATGCAGGTGAATTCGATTCTAAGCTAACCTATCGCAAGCGACTGGGTCAGCATCTCACTGATTATCAAAAAAACATCCCTCCTCATGTAAAAGCAGCGAAACAGCATTTAGCTGACAATCCCCACCTAACGTTTCAACGTGGTCAAATAATTGAATATGTTTACACCGCTAACGGCGCTGAGTACTACACAGGTAAACATAAATATGATTATGGCATTTATGTTAATAAACAATTATTGCCAATAGCTGAGATGATTGTTGTTGATTTGGGTACTAAAATTTCATCTCTAAGTGACCGTCAGATACAGCTTTTTTAGAAAAATTAACATTTTTTTGACTCTTTGTTGCGATGAATGATTGTTCAGCTCAGTTTAAACGCTTATTTGTGTGTTTTTTGTTCATAAAATAAGAAAAAGTAAACTTTTTGCTGCTTCATTAAAAAATTGTAAATAAAGGGCTGGATATTTTGTTTTATTTGTTTATTATTTGTTTGTCGCAGTCCTGATGCGATACAAATAATAAACAAGCTTATGCTAAATATAGCCACAATATAGTGGTCCAGGGAGAATCAAATGTTAAATAATAAAGTTTCAAAAGCAGTTCGCTTAGCGCTTGCTTTTGGTACAGCTTCAACAGCTGCGTTTTCTGTAAACTCTTATGCTGCCGAAGAAGAAGCAGTAGAAAAAGTTGAACGTATTGAAGTTACAGGTTCACGTATCAAACGTACTGATATTGAAACTGCAAGCCCAGTACAAGTTACAACAGCTGAAGAAATTGAAGTAGCTGGTTTCACTCGTGTTGAAGACATGATGAACAGCTTGCCTCAACTTGAAGCTTCAAGCACTGCATTCCAATCAAATGGTGCTTCTGGTACTGCTACTCTTGATTTACGTGGTATGGGTTCACAACGTACCCTAGTACTTATCAACGGTCGTCGTATGCAAGCAGGTGGTATCTACAGCCAATCTGCTGATATCAACCAAATTCCAGCTGCACTTATCAAACGCGTTGACGTTATGACAGGTGGTGGTTCATCAACTTACGGTGCTGACGCGGTAGCGGGTGTTGTAAACTTCGTGATGGACGATCAGTTCGAAGGTTTCGAAGTAAACCTTGGTTCAACAGCTTATCAACACGATAATGACAACGAGTACATCCAAGGTTTAATGGATGATAAAGGTTTCGAATACGAAAGTGGTAACACTGGTTTTGACGGTTCATCGTTTGATTTCTCTGCTACTTTAGGTGGTTCATTCGATAGCGGTAAAGGTCATGCTGTAGGTTACTTCACTTACAACAAACAAAATGAATTACGCCAAGGTTCACGTGATTACTCGTCATGTGCATTATCTTCTACTGGTACATCTTGTGGTGGTTCTGGTAACGCGGTAGTTCCTAACTTCTACATCGCTGGTGTAACAGACGACGGTGGTTTCGATTGGGATGATTACGATTACTGGACACTTGGTACAGATAGCAGCTTCATTCCTTCAAGCGGTAACTTATATAACTACGCACCAGTAAACCACTTCATGCGTCCGGATGAGCGTCACACGTTAGGTTTATTTGCTAACTATGAAGTTAATGATAACTTCCACCCATTCATTGAAGCTATGTTCATGCGTGACCGTACTTCTGCTCAAATCGCAGAATCAGGTACGTTCTTCAATGAAAACTATGTTATCGATTATGATAGCCCGCTTCTTACAGATGCACAGCGTCAAAACCTAACTGACCGTTTCGGTCTAACTTCTGGTGACCAATTTGCAACTTACATCGGTAAGCGTAACGTTGAAGGTGGTCCTCGTGTTAACCAACTTGAGCACAGCTCATTCCGCCTAGTATTAGGTAGTAAAGGTGAAGTCAGTGACCTTTGGTCATATGAAGCGTTCATGCAATATGGTTCAACTTCTTCATCTTCTGCATACGAAAATGACTTCTTCGGTCCACGTATCAGTACTGCGCTTTCTGCAAATGGTGAAGATTGTGCGGCAACTGACGGCTGTATTCCTTACGAAGTATTCACTTACCAAGGTGTTTCTGCTGAAGCAGCTGGCGCACTAACTGGTACTGCAATCCTTAACGGTGTTACAGAGCAATTCATCGTAAGTGGTTTCGTAACAGGTGAATTTGAGTTTGGTCTTCCTTCTTCAGATTACCCACTTGCTGCAGTATTTGGTGCTGAATACCGTGAAGAAACATTCGGCCGTACGGCGGATGAAGTTTACGCGCAAGGTCTATTACTTGGTCAAGGTGGTCCTACTAAGAGCCTTAACGGTGAGTACGATGTAACTGAATTCTTCGGTGAGTTAAGTGTTCCTATCGTTGAAGGTATCACAGGTGTTGAAAGTCTATTAATTGACTTAGGTTATCGTTGGTCTGATTACAGCACTTCAGGTTCAGAGCCTACTTATAAAGTAGCAATGAACTGGGACGTAACTGAGAACTGGAAAATCCGTTCAAGCTACAACCGTGCTGTTCGTTCTGCAAACAACGGTGAGCTATTCGCTCAACAAAGCCAAGGCTTATGGGGTGGTGTAGATCCATGTGCGACTGCAACTCCAGAGCTTAGTCAAGCAGCTTGTGCTAACACAGGTGTAACAGCGTCACAATACGGTAATGTTGGTAAGAGCCCTGCAGATCAGTACAACGGTTTCTTCGGTGGTAACCCAGAGCTTCGCCCTGAAATCGCAGATACAATCACTTTAGGTGTTGTTGGTAACCCATTTGAAGACTTTAACTTCTCAATCGATTACTGGGATATCGACCTTGAAGATGCAATCGGTGCAATTGACCCTGAGTTAATCGTTCGTCAGTGTGGTCTTACAGGCGATGCACAATTCTGTGACAAGATTGAACGTACACCTGGTAGCGGCAGCTTATGGGTTGGTTCTGGTCAAGTTGTAGCAACAAACACTAACTTAGGTAACATTCACTTTGAAGGTATCGACTTAAGTGCTAACTACGACATGGAAATTGGCGGTGGTACACTTTCTACAAGCCTAATCGGTACTTACATGATGACTAAAGAATATGAAGATATTCCAGGTGTAAGTGAACCGTATGACTGTGTTGATACACTAGACAATGGCTGTTTCCCACAACCAGAATGGCGTCATGTTCTAACTGCAAGCTATGACACTGGTAGCTGGTGGAAAGCAACTGCTAAATGGCGTTTCTTCAGTGGTGTTAACGACTACACTGGTGCTGATGAACTAGTTCAAGACGGTATAAGCTCACAAAGCTATCTTGACCTTAAAGGTTCATTCACTATCAATGACTACACTCGTGTACTTGTTGGTGTGAACAACGTATTAGATAGAGAGCCACCACTAGTTGGCGGTACATTATCTACAAATGGTAACGCAGTTGCTGGTTACTACGACACATTAGGTCGTTACTTCCACGCAAGCGTTTCATTAAAATTCTAATTTGAATTAATTAATGTATGATAAAGCGAGCTTCGGCTCGCTTTTTTTATGGGGAAGCATTTATTATGGGGAAACAATGACATCAGAACAACACGCGTTTACCCAAGCTGTTGCTTTACTTCAGCAAGGTAAAGTTAGCCAAGGGGTTGAGTTATTAAAACCGTTAACACATAACAATGAGTTTGCTGAAAAAGCGTTACAGATCCTTTTCAAAGTTGCTATGCAGCAACAAGATACTGAAACAGCCATTGCCTATTGCCAAAAACTGGTATCGATAGCTCCAAAAAAGTTTGATTATGTACTGACCTTAGTACAATTAAGTATAAGTTGTGGTGAGTTCAAAATTGCGAAAAACGCGCTGTTACCTTTATACACAGCAAATCCGCAGCAAGCTGATATTTGCTTTCAGCTAGGAAAAATAGAAAGAAAGCTTGATAACCACGATTCAGCGATGCGCTTCTTTGAACAAGCTCTAACATTATCTGAGCAGTTTAAAGCACCCGCTTTAATAGAAATTGCTTTTATGCATAATGAGCAATTACATCAACCTGATGATGCCGTACGTTACTTACAACAAGCGATTAGTCATGATCAAAATAATCTTCAAGCTCACTTTTCATTGGCAAATATTTACGAACAGCTTGGTGATAAAGAGAAAGCGAAAAAAGGCTTTCAACAGGTTTTAAAAATAGATGCATTTAACGCGATGGCACAAGCAAGGCTGGCTGACATCGAGACATTTTCTGAACAAGATGCGACTAACTACGAACAAGCATGCCTAGCTATATTACAACGAGAGTCAGATGATATTGCCTGTGCTGATCTTTATTATGCACTTGGTAAAGTATTTAATGATTGTAAAAACTATCAGAAAGCTTGGTATTATTATGTAAAGGCTAATCAATACAATAAAAAGTATTTACCAGTTTATGATCGCCAGTCTATTGAAGCGGTAACCGACTACACCTTAGCGCGTAATATCACTCTTCAAGCAGCGAATACCTCTATTACGCCTATCATTATTTGCGGTATGTTTCGTTCTGGCTCAACACTGATTGAACAAATTATCAGTTCTAACGAGCAAATAGCAGCAGGTGGTGAGATTGCCTATTTACATTCATCGTTATTCAATTTAATTAGTGATGAAAAGGCGCTTGCAAATAAGGCTAAAGATCCTGAGTTTATAAATGGTTATAACGAGCAACTAACTCTTCGAGCCGAAGGTGCTATTTACGTTACAGATAAACGCCCAGAAAATTACCTTTACTTAGATATTATCAAGCAGCTCTATCCAAAAGCTAAGATTATCTGGACAGAGCGAGATATTAAAGACAATAGCTTGTCAGCTTTTTTCCAGCATTTGGGTCCGAGCTTAAACTATGCTGTATCCCTAGGTGATACTCTACACCACTATGAGCAGCAGCAACGTATTAAGTCACATTGGCAGTCGTGTTTCAGTAATGATATTTTTACCCTGAATTACGATCAGCTCGTTTGCTCACCCGAGCAGATTTTAGAACAGCTGTTTAGCTTTCTAGGGCTTGAATATACTGATGAAGCCCAGCGATTTCACAATAAATCTGGCACTGTAAGTACAGCGAGTGTATGGCAGGTTAGAAAGCCACTTTATAAGTCATCCTCAGGACGATTTGCAAATTACCTTGAACACATACAGGCCGATGAAAAATCCTACCAAGATGCCAAAGCGCTGTTAAATAAGTAATTGGTAATAAAAAAGACCATCATTTAGATGGTCTTTTTTATTATTTTAAGGGCATGATATCACATGGAATAGTTAGCCGAGGGCTAGTACTTTTTAGTTGGTATGTACCATGCCAAATATAGCTTGGAAATATAATAATTTGACCTTCCTCAGGGCATATTTCACGAGCTATAGACTCACGCTCACCTAAGTTAAGACTGGTTTCTCCTAGCTTAAGCCAGCCATTTTTAGTTTCATCATCTTTACTCATCTCATTAGGAATAGAAATATAGCTCGGCGCTGATAACCAACCTTGAGGGTGGATATGATTAGCATGAAAACCGCCTTCTTCTAGTTTCACCGACCAACTACCTCTGGCAACAAAGCGTTTATGATTACGCGCTAATAGAGGGTGGTTAGCATCCTCTGGTAGCTGCATCAGGTATTGATTAATGCATTCATTCATAGATGACTTAAATAAATCAATAAGTTGGTTTGAACGGTGTAACAAGTGACCTTGTGTTTGGCTGCCACTGCGCACACTTTGATCTAATGGTTGTAGTTTATTTGTGTGAAGGCTGATCATTAGCTCTTGCAACTGCTTATTAAAATCAGCAAAGGTCTTAAAACCAGGCGGAGCAGGCAGCTCCATCACTTTAACGAATTTGTCTAGGTCAGTTAACCAGTGATATTTATCATTATTTGATAGTCGCCAAGCAATACTTAAATATGCCCAAAGCTCTTGGTTGTGAGGGTTAAATTTTACTGCGGTTTCTAAATGAGAGATCGCTGAGCTGTAATCGCCTTGTTGTATGTAAAAGTTTGCTAAATCAATACAGTAACGAGCATTTTGTGGGGCTGCTTTAACGAGTTGCTGAAGGAGTGAAAATGCTTTTTCTTCGTCACCTGTTCTATCTAGAATTATACTGTGTGCATGATGTAAATCTAAATTTTGTGGATGGTTTCGTGTTGCATCACTGCTTACTAATAATGCTTCTTCCAGCTTATCTAGTTGCAGTAGTTGGCCAATTTGAGAGTGGATCAGAACAGGGTTTGCATCATAATTTTTGAAAGTTTGAACATATGAACTCATTAATTGGCTCTGCGAGTGTTCCCAGTAGAGCTTGTTAAGGCTTTCATGCGCTGGTACATAGTTAGGAGCAAGTTCTAAGCATGCCTTAAGGTGAGCTTGTGCTTGTTCATATTGCTGTAAATCATAGTATGTACAACCAACTATGTAATGCAACTCGGCACTTGGTTGCTGTTTTAAAAGCATTTGCAAAAGCGCTAAGGCCTCGGCAAATTGACCTAAATTTCGATAATTACAAGCATGTTTATAAACGAAATGAAATTGCTCCTTTAATTGATCTGGCAATTTTGTTTGAAAATACTCTTCGATACGTTGTAAGTCACCAAAGCGCTCGAAAAGTTCTAAAGTGAGCCAATGGTAACGAACGAATGTGTTCTGCGAGGGTGATGTTTTGCTCAATAAATGTTCGGATTTTAATAATTCATCTTGATTAATTAGGCTTTCAATGTAATTAAGTCGTGGCTTTTCGAGTGATAAAGAAGCTGTGTTATATTCACAAAACTGAATACACTCTGCATACTTTTTTTGTTTACAAAGTAAATTGGTGTAGTTGTCTAAAAGGCCAACATGATTACTAAATTGGCTAAGGCCTTGTAAATAGCACTGCTCAGCTTCTATGGTTTTGTTTACAGCTGATAAACATAAGCTATTTAATGTATACCAATCAGCGGTTTTATTTGTATGTAAAGAAAGGAGTTGTAATGCATGCACATATTGTTGTTGATTGAATGCGTGCAAAGCTCTTTGCAATGAATTATTCACTCGTACACCCTGTTTTTGCTTTATGTTAACAGGGCGTACAGTAAAGTAAAATATTACTCTTGATTTACATCAAGGTCTTTGATTTCTACAGTGCCTTTAATGCGTTCTCTTTGTTTATAAAGCTTACGAATTTTCTTCCAAACTTGTGGTGGGTATCGACCAAATTGAGCTAGCCGCTTCGTTAAGGGATCGGTGATATAGCTTCCGTCTGCTGCACGATATCCATATGTCATTCCTCCTATACCCTCTAGGGGAGCCCTGTTAATAGCAGAAGAGGCGCCATAGGCTCTATGCGTGCGATATAAATCCACGATATGCCAATCATCTATTGTAAGCTTAAACCCTTTAGATGACTCTACAGCATCTTTTAAAGAGCCATTAGTATAGTGTTCAATATGAGACTTTAAATCTTGCTCAAAGTCGTCAAACAAGGCTTCTGTTTGCTGGTAGTAGACGGATAGGTAAAGTCTATCTTTCCCTTTAATTTGCATACCTCGGTTAGAATTAACAAATTCCTCACCATTGTCTGCTAGTTGGTAATACACTTTGCTTCCTACATAGGCCTCTGGGCGAAGATTTGGGCTGCCGATATTCCCTTGATGAAAGCCGTACATTACAATCGGTTTACTTTTGCCAAACTTTTTAAAGACAATGTTGTGTTGTATGTCATTCAAAGACAGGCTATGTCCCATAACAGTAATAAATTCCTCATCAAGTAATGAATTATCACCAAATAATAAATCTTCAGTACTGAAGATAGGGTAGTGCTCAATGAGTTTCTCTAATAATGCTGTGGTATATAAATTTAGCCAGTAAGCAAGTTGCTCAGATAAAACGAGCTCATTAAGTGGGATTTGTTCAGGAACTTGTTCAAGGCTCAGACGTATTTTTTTAAAACCAGTTTTCAGGTCTGCCTTTACAACTTCTTCATAATAAAAACGATTTGCTTCTAAAGCTGTATCGTTATTTTTGTGTGCTCTCGTACGTGTGCCAATGCCTGATTGGCCTTTTCGAAAGCCTCGGTCTGAGCGGCCTAAGTCAATAACCGTGATTTTAAGTAACTGATCTAAATCACCATAAGATATTGTTAAATCACTATCTAAGCCGAAATCGGCAAATTCCTCAGGTAGAGTGTCTAGTTTTGCTGACGAGTGTGCAGTAAAGAAAATTGCGGTTATTAATAAGAGTGGTTTAAGCATAGCGAACTCCCTGTTCAGAAAAAGCCACCCGTCACATTCTTTTGACGAGCGGCCTTTTAATTTTAATTTTAATTGTTTGAATCAAGATCTTTAATCTCAACAGAGCCACTGTTGTCTTGGCGCTTTAAGTTAAGTTTTTTGATTTTCTCTAACATTTCAGGAGAAAAACGACCAAAATCCATGGTGCGCATCATAATTGAATCTGTAATATGACTCACATTAACCGCTCCAATACCCGAGCCACTACCTTCAGGACCGATTGGTACAGCTGAGTTGCTTACAACAGCATTAAGCATTGCTGCAGGGTTAGTTGATGTAGATCCGCCATAGTCACGGTCGGTACCATATAAATCAGTAATACTCCAATCTTCGATATCAACTTTGAAGCGTTTGGCGTATTTAACATCGCTTTTCATTTGACCTTCAGCGTAGTCTTCTAAGTGCTCACGTAAGTCACTTTCGAAATCTGAAAATAAAGACTCAGCTTGCTCATAATATTTAGATACATAAAGGCGATTTTTACGCTTAATTTGCATGCCTCTATTTGAGTTTACAAATTCCTCTCCATTTTCAACAAGTTGATGGTAAACTTTGCTACCTTTATACGCTTCATCTCGAAGGTTTGGGCTACCAATGTTACCTTGATAAAAGCCATACATAACTATCGGCTTTTTTTTACCAAATTTTTCAAAAACAATTTTATGTTGAATATCATTGAGTGAAAGTTTGTAACCGGCAACGGTTAAAAACTCATCTTCTAGAATCGAATCATCACCAAATAGAAGGTCTTCTGTATCGCGAATAGGGTAGTGCTCAATTAATTTTTCTACCATGGCTGTGTTATATAGGTTAAGCCAGTAAGCTAACTGCTCGTCTAGGCTTAAATCATTCAGCGACACTTCGCTAGGTACCTTCTCCAAGCTAACTCTAATTTTGTGAAAGCCATCCTTTATCTCTGATTTAGAAACACCTTCGAAGAAAAAGCGATTGGCCTCAAGCGCAGTGTCGTTGTTTTTGTGTGATTTCATGCGCGTGCCAATGGAGGATTGAGATTTACGAGAACTTCGGTCCGACTTTCCCATGTCAATTACTGTCATTTCAAGTAAGTTATCAAGGTCCTCATACGAAATTTTAATATCTCGATTAAGGCTAAAGTCTGAAAATTCTTCCGGTAGTTCATTTATTTTTGCATACGATGAAAGTGAGCAAAAAGTAAATGCAATTAGTAATAATTGTTTAAACATGATTTTTCCTTGTTGTTTTAACAATCTTACTATCAGTGATTGTTACAATTTTTTCAAGTTTATATGTACCGAATTTGTTCTGTCTTTACTTGTTTATCTTAAGAAAATATAAGGGGTTTAAATGTTTTTCTAAACTTTCCCTTAGTTGTTGCTAGTTAATAGAATGTTCATTCTATTAACTTTTGCATCATTAAGTCCATTTCTTCTACGTGTTAACCATTTTGACCATGATTGTTGTGGATTCATCTTAACTGTAAGGTCTTAAAATTTTATTTTTTTATTTTTAAAGATAAAAAATGCCATTTAACAGTACTGAGCTTTATTGCTAAAATTGCAACTATTGGCAGGTTTTGCTTTAGTACCCATATTAATACTAAAAAGTTAAATTCTTTTTGACCTTTGTAACCTGTTGTAAATGTTGCTGTGTCTATTGTATTTAAAGGGGTTTGAAGGTGTTAATTATGTTTTATTATTTTGGTTAGTGTTTTATTTATTGTTAAAAATTGAACTTTTGAGTTAGCGAAGTGTTGACCTTTAAGAGTGGCGAGTATTATTATCAAAGCTCAAAATTACTGCCTAATATGCATTTTTTTTGAATAACTATAAATATTCCATGAATAACATGGTCCAGGGAGAATCAAATGTTAAATAATAAAGTTTCAAAAGCTGTTCGCTTAGCGGTCGCTTTTGGCGCAGCTTCTACAGCTGCATTTTCTGCAAGCACATTTGCTGCAGATGAAGAAAACGCAGAAAAAGTTGAACGTATCCAGGTTACTGGTTCACGTATCAAGCAGGTAGATCTAGAGAATAGCTCTCCAGTTACTGTTTTATCAGCGGCAGAAATCAGCCTTTCAGGTGAGCCTACAGTTGCTGACGTTTTAAATAACCTTGCTTCTAACTCTTTCGGTTCTTGGAAAGGTGTATCTGGTTATGGTGCTGGTGGTGCAGCTTCTTCTAACATTAACTTACGTGGCCTTGGCTCTGACGCGACACTTGTATTATTAGACGGTCGTCGTATGCCTGGTACAAGTTCATCTTCTGGTTCATCGGCTGATACATCAATCATTCCAATGGCTGTTGTTGAGCGTGTTGAAATCCTTCGCGATGGTGCATCAGCTGTTTATGGTTCATCTGCTGTTGCTGGTGTAATCAACATCATTACTAAGAAAGACTTTGATGGCGTAAGCGTTAAATACGATTACGAAGTACCTAAAGTTGAAGGTGGCGAAAGCAAAACTTTCTCAATTACTTCAGGTTACACATCTGAAAAAGGTAACATCATCTTCACGTATGAAAACTCACGTGACAATGCAATCTTCGACAAAGAAATTTGGGCGATGGATGATCCTACGTACGGTGCGTACAGCGGTTATAGCCATGTTCCAAACTACCGAATCGGTGGTGCAGGTAGCTATATCTCTAACCCTGAGCTTTGTGACCAAACAGCTGACGTAGTAAATGCTATGGATGAGAACGGCGTTGGTGGTTGTTTATATAACTACGGTAACGTTACAAAATTCTATCCAGACGTAGAAAACAACTCATTCTTAACTAACTTTAACTATGAATTGACTGACAACATTCGCCTTGTTGGTCGTGCTATGGCAAGTTTCAACGAAACAAACTCACGTTACGCAGGTACGCCGGTATCTACAGGTGCAGTTTGGATGGATGCTGACAACCAATATAACCCTGAAGATGAAGATATCCGTCTTTACATGCGTTCAGTGCCAATTGGTAACCGTGACACAAAAACAGAAGTTGTAACTACAGACATCGTATTAGGTCTTGAAGGCTTCACTGATATCGGTAATGGTTTTGATTGGGAAATCAACTACCAAAACAGCATCTCTAAAACAAATGTTTTTGGTAGCAACCTAGTTAATGACGTAATGTTACAAAGCGCAATTGACTCTGGTGAATATGATATTCTTAACACTACAGGCATGAGCTACGAAGAGTGGAATACTCAACTTACAGACTTATACCAATATGCAGCGCATACAGGTACTTATGAAGGTCGTTACGAAAGCCAACAAATTGATGGTTTAGTGTCTACTACATTCGTTGATAACGGTGATTTCGTTATTGCTGGTGTTGTTGGTGCTGAATTTGAAGAAATTGATTTCACTCAAGTATCTGACCCTGAGTCTGCAAATGGTTTCATCTCAGGCGGTTCAGGCGGCGATGACGTATATGCAACTCGTGACCGTACTGCTGCATACATGGAAATTCAAGCAAGCTTACCTTACGAAATTGATGTAACTGTTGCTGGTCGTTATGAGAAATACGAACAGTCAGGTATGACTAACCTTGGTGAAAAGAGCACTACATTTGATAAGGTTGTTCCAAAAGTAGGTGTTACTTGGCGCCCAACTGACACATTATTAATCCGTGGTTCTTGGGGTGAGTCTTTCCGTGCTCCTAACATGGGCGAAATGTTCCAGTCTTATGCATTAAGCTTCCCAACTGTTCGTGATACAGCATGGTGTGATGCTAACCCTGGTCAATCATTAGAAGGTTATTGTTCTGACGCTGGTGAGCAAGTAGCGACATGGTTCGGTGGTAATGCAAACCTTACTGAAGAAACGGGTGACTCTACGACGCTTGGTTTCGTATGGGATATCGTTGATGGCTTAGCAGTAGAATTAACTTACTACGATATCAGCTACGAAAACCGTATCGATGACGTAAGCACAACTGAACTTCTACGTATTGAACAGGAAGAAGGTGGTTTAGGTTCTACACCAGATGCTATCGACCGTGCTAATGGTACTGGCCAAATTGATTACATCTACACAGGATATATCAATAAAGCATCACTACAAACGTCTGGTTTCGATTTCTCAACTCGCTACAAGCATGAAACTAGCTTCGGTGACTTTGGCGTAATGCTAAACGTTTCAAAAGTTATGGAATTTGAAGAGAAAGCAGACAAAGATGCAGAACCGTTTGATTATGCTGGTCTTCAAGATTACCCAGATTGGAAAGCTGATTTAGGTGTTAGCTATTCTTATGAAGATTACAGTGCTTCTTGGACTATGTTCTACGTAGGCGCTCAAGAGTCAGGTAACGAAGAGTGGGGTGTTGATTACCTTGCTGACGTTCCTTCATACTTCAAGCATAATGCTCAGTTCACATACACTGCACCAACAAATACTAAAATTTCTGTAGGTGTTAACAACGTATTTGATAAGAAAGCACCTTCTTGGTATGACGGCTTCCGTGATTACCGTGATTCAAGCTGGTCATTATACGATCAAACAGGTCGTTCAATGTACCTTCGTTTAGAACAAAAATTCTAAGCTAAAATAATTAGTATAAGCTCTTAAAACCCTGCTACAGCAGGGTTTTTTTATGCAAAGTACTAAGTTATAAATAACCCAAACATTTATCGTCATAATTAAAGGGAATATTAAAATGAAAATAATATGGTTTTTACTTTTGAGTAGTTTGCTCAGTTTATCTATGAGTGTCGGCTCCAAAACGCAAGACATCCCAATTGAGGACTTCTTTAAAACACCTAAATTTTCTAATTTGCAACTTTCTCCAAATGGTAAGTACCTTGCGGTTTTATCGCCAATTAACGAGCGTAGAAATATTGTTGTAATGGAAGTTGATGGTTTTAAAAATGCGAGGCCAATAACAAAGTTTGATGAGCAAGATATCAATAGTTTCTCTTGGGCGAATAATGATGACATTATTTTTACACTAGACAGTAATGGTAATGAAGCATTCAGTATTTATACAATTGATGCCCATAAGAAACGTGCAAAGGTCGTGCAGTTAGTCGGATCAAAAGTTGGCGCATCAGGTATCCGCTCTGCATCAGTTGTGCATTTATTACCAGATGATCCGAAGCATATTCTGGTGCAATATAATGGCCGAAACATTGTTGCTCCAGATTTATATAAACTGCCAATCGACAGCCGTTGGGATCGTAAACACGAACGTAATTACAAGATGGACTTACTTGCAAAGAACCCTGGTAACGTTCAGGGGTGGATGCTTGATCATGATGGTGAGGTACGTGGCGCTTTAACGATTGAAGGTTTAAAAGGTACTTTACTATATAAAGGAAAAGGCGAAGAAAAATTCAGAGTATTACGAGAGTACAATGCCGAAGAGGCAAATATTGAACCTTTGGCATTTGATTTCGATAATAAAAGGTTGTTCGTCGCTTCTGATTTAGGTCGTGATACCAAAGCTGTTTTTTATTTCGATCCAGAAACGAATAAGTTAGGCGAACAAATTTTTGCCCATGATAACGTTGATGTTACATCGCTTAGCTTTTCGAGAAAGCGTAAAAAGCTTACTTCAATTAGTTTTTATGACAAATACCCTGAAGAAGTATACTTCGATGAACAGACTGCAAAAATGATGACCTCATTAAAGCAGGCATTTCCCGATAAAGTTGTGACAATTACTAGTCGCTCTGATGATGAAGTGCTCAATATTGTCTATGCAGCGAGTGACACTGATCCCGGCCAATATTATTTATTCAATAAAAATGACAATAGCTTAAAAGCATTATTAAGCCCAATGTCATGGATAGATCCTAAAGCGATGTCGCCGATGCAGCCTATCGAATTCAAAAGTAGAGATGGTTTAACATTAAATGGTTATATCACAATTCCTAAAAACTCGTCGGGTAAACAGCTACCTCTTATCGTAAATCCACATGGTGGTCCCTTTGGAATTCGAGATTATTGGGGATTCAATCCTGAAGCCCAGTTTTTTGCAAGTAGAGGCTATGCCACAGTCCAAGTTAACTTTAGGGGGTCTGGCGGTTATGGTCGCAAATTCCAGCAAGCGGGCTATGGTGGTAAATGGGGCGCTGAAATGCAAAATGATATTACAGATACCGTTAAATATTTGGTTTCAGAAGGTATCGCAGATGCGAATAAGGTCTGTATTTATGGCGCGAGTTACGGTGGCTATGCCACAGTAGCAGGCCTTGCGTTTACACCTGAACTTTATAAATGCGGAATAGATTACGTTGGCGTAACAGATGTGTCTTTATTATTTGATACATTACCAAAGCATTGGGAGTCACAACGTGAAGTGCTTGAAATGCAGATTGGTGATCCATCTGATGAAGCCCTAATGAAACGAATGTCACCGTTGCAACATGTTGATAAAATTAAAGCGCCACTAATGATAGTGCAAGGTGCGAAAGACCCGCGTGTAGTTAAGCAACACGCAACTGATTTACGCGATGCACTGGCAAAAAAAGGAGTAATTTTGTCAGATGATGAATGGATAATGAAAGAAAATGAAGGTCATGGCTTTCAGAAGCAAGAAAATAAAGTTGAGCTTTACACAAAAATGGAAAAGTTTTTGGCTAGATATTTGAAATAATAAATTATCAAAAAAATACAAAAAACCCAGAAATTAAGGCTCAAACCTTGTTCTGGGTTTTTTATTGTTTCGAATATATAAACTAATGTGAAATATATGTAATCAAACTTTTCTTTAATCTTATATACACCTGAAACTTAAAATTTACATTGAAAAACAATGGTTAAAAAACTGTTGACCAAAAGTTGTCCCTAATATTAGTATTTAATTCCCTTATGGGGTACTAGTACCTCTTTAAGGGTTAAAATAAATTAATAAAGTCATAACATGGATATGACCAGGGAGAATCAAATGTTAAATAATCAAGTTTCAAAAGCAGTTCGCTTAGCGATTGCTTTTGGTGCAGCGTCAACTGCTGCATTTTCAGCTTCGTCTTTTGCTGCTGAAGAAGAAGGTGTAGAAAAAGTTGAGCGAATCGAAGTTACAGGTTCACGTATTAAACGAACTGACATTGAGGGTGCAAACCCTGTTGTTGTAATCGACCGTGCATCTTTAGATAATTCAGGTCAATTAAGTGTTGCAGACGTATTAAACCGTTCAACATTTAACTCATTTGGTTCGATCCAACCATCATCAGGTAGTACAGCGCAAAGTCAGGCAACAGTAAACTTACGTGGTTTAGGTTCTTCAAGAACACTTGTTTTAATTAACGGTAAGAAAATGCCAGGTTCACCTGTTATGGGTGGTGGTGCAGCTGACTTAAATACCATCCCTTTTGCTGCTGTAGAGCGCATTGAAGTTATGGGTGATGGCGCATCTGCGGTATATGGCTCTGATGCGATCGCCGGTGTAGTAAACATTATTTTAAGAAAAGATTTTGAAGGTGTTCAAGTTCAGGGTCGTATGGGTACTCCGAGCCGTGATGGCGGTGGTGATGAGTCATCATTCTCAATTATCACAGGTCTTAAATCAGAAAACTCTAACCTAGTATTCAGCTATGAGCATGATGAGCGTGATATTATTTTTGCTCGTGATCGTTGGTTCTCACGTGCAACAGACGATGGCTCAGGTACATTCGCTGGTACAACAGGTCAAAGCTGGTATGGCCGTAACATTCTAGATATGCAAACATTTGAGTTTAACCCAATGATCACTGGTCAAGACTGTTCGCAGTACGGTGATTCATTTGCTTATCATAATGATGCACCAGATTTCCCTGCTGACGACGGCTGTCACTATGATTATACTGCTGTTGCTGCTGACGCTGCTTCAACAAAGCGTGACTCAGTATTTGTTAACTTTGATTATGACATCAATGATGATTTAATCTTTAACTTCCGTTCATTACATTCGCGTAATGAAAGCTTTGGTCGTTTCGCACCTGCAGCAGGCTGGTTTACATTCCCTATTGCGCTTGCTGAAGACACAGAAAAAGGCTTAATGGCTGTTAATGAAGGCGACCGTGGTTATTACCGCTTTAATAACGTAGGTACTTCACGTGACACTTGGCAAGTTAGCAACATGGCTGATTGGAGTGCATCTCTAAATGGTATGGGTGAAGTGTTTGATTGGCATGTAGATGCACACTATAACCGTTATGAAATGAACGAGTGGGGTCAAGGCTATGTTCATCGCCCAAGCGTAGAAAATGCGATCATTGATGGTTGGGATCCACGTGACCCAGATCAATCTGCGTATGCTACTCAATTAGCTAATATCGCCGCAAATAGTAACCGTCGTTCTGGTAGTACATTACGTGAAGTAACTGCAGGCGTAAGCTTTAATGAGTTAGCTACTTTACCTGCAGGTGAACTAGGCCTATATGTTGGTGCTAGCTACCGTGAAACTGATTACTTTGACCAAGCGGAAGCTCAAAACGAAGCGAAAAACATCATTGGTACTGCTGGTGGTTCAGCGGCAGGTGACCGTACAGAATCAGCTGTTTTTGCTGAAATGTTAATCCCTGTAGTAGACACATTAGAGTTAAACTTAGCTGCTCGATATGATGATTACAGCGATGTAGGTTCATCATTTGTTCCTAAAGTTTCACTTAAATACCAGCCATTTGATGAGTTAGTTTTACGTGCTGCTTGGGGTGAAGGTTTCCGTGCTCCAACGCTGGAAGATCTATATAAAGCACCACAAGAGTCAGCTTCATCAGCTAAAGATGTTGTAGTATGTACATCGGCAGGTACATCACGTTCTGATTGTCGTACTCAACAACATACAACTTACTTCATCGGTACTGATTCATTAAAACCTGAAGAATCAGAAAGTGTAAGTTTCGGTATGGTTTATAACATCACTGATAATATCGATATGTCAGTTGATTACTATGATATCGAAATCACTAACCAAGTTAGCTCGTTATCTACACAAGATGTATTTGACCTTGAGTTAGCTGGCCTTTTAGGTGACCCTGAAGATCCAAATGATAACGCTGCTGGTTATGACCAAGTATCTGTAGACCGTGGTGGTAATCCAACTGGTCGTTCGTTACTTGTTACTGCACCAATGGCTAACATCCCTGGTTTCTCTACAGATGGCTTAGATTTCAAACTTAACGCAGTATTTGACTTAGGTGGCGCAGGTCTACTTCGCTCTAAATTTGCTTGGTCAGAAGTACTTAGCTATGAAGAGCCAGATATCATCGGTTACCCTAACGTTGATAAAATTGGCCGTGCTGGCTTACCAGAAAGAAGAATCAGCTGGGGCTTAACATGGGATATCGAAGCTCACATGTTAAACGTAAATTGGAACCATATTGCTTCTACAGCTGAAGAAACTGAAGATGCAAATGATGAAGGTACTAAGTTCAAAGCAGTTGGTGAGTTATCTTCGTATAACATTATCGATATTAACTATACTTACGCAACGCCTTGGAATCTTGATCTAACACTAGGTGTTAATAACTTAGCTGATAAAGATCCAGTATTGAACTCTGAATTAGACTACGACGATACTCTTTATAGCCAAGTTGGTCGTCTGTACTATGCAGGTTTCAAATTTAAGTTCTAAACGAACGATTTAAATACTTGTATATTAAAACCCTGCGCTTGCAGGGTTTTTTATTTTATAAACAAATTCACTATAGGTTTTACAGTTATAAAATAATTAATTTTTAAGGTTTAATTATTTACTTAAGCTCTTGTGTAAGATTTATGTGCAGTTGTTTAAATCAATTTATGCTCTTATACTTAAAAAACCTTAATAAAAGCGATGTTTCAGTTGAGTTATTTCCATAAAATCATAGTGTTGTTTTTGACGCTGTGTCTTTCATTCGATGTCTTAGCCACACAACTCAAAGCGGGTATCGTTAACTATAATTTTTTTCCTTACCATACCCGGGATGCTGATGGGCAGTTTTCGGGTGTTATTGTTGGTTATAGTAATGAAATCGCTCGCTTGGCTGAAGCCGATCTTGAATACCGTGTTTACGACAGTTTAGATGAGTTATTAGATGCGCTTAAAGTTGGTGAGATCGATTTTGCTGTAGGCCTAAATAAAACCGCACAGCGTAAAAAGCATTTCTTATTTTCAACACCCTTCATGGAAGCGCCAAGAGGTATTGTCGCAAATCAGTCTATCGCAAATGATGCTTTGAAAAACTTAGCGAGCTTACGTTGGGTGTGCATTACGGGTAGCTCACATTGTGAATATTTAGTTGAAAATGGCGCGCTATTTATTAATCGTTTTATAAAACCCGAAGACGCCTTTAAAAAAGTAGCAGATGGCTCGTTTGATGCCTTTATGGGTGATTACTCAGTATTATCTCATCAACTAAAAAATCGCTCTCAAGAAAACCTGAAAGTTGTGAGCCCAGTTTGGCTATCGAGCGAAACCTTGCATGTAATGTTTAATAAAAACAAAACAGCATTACGCAATCAAGTTAATTCGGTATTAGCCGCTATTTCACCAACCACGAAACAACTATGGGAAAGTTCTGCTAGTGAAGAATATTTAGCCGCTAAAGCGTATAGTCAATTTAAGCGTGACTTTAACCGTATTGATAAAAAAGAAGAAAATAATTACTTACTGACATTTTCTTTTGTCGATGGTTTATATCCAATTCATGCGACAAGTAATTTAGGAGAGGCAGACGGCTATTTAAACGATACCCTTGAGCTTTTAGCTCAGCGCAGTGACTTTCAGTTTAAGTATATACCTGCGGCTAATTCGAAAGAGTTGGAACGTCTATTTTTGGCCAATAAAATTGATTTAATTCCGACCATGAACCCCACTAAAATTGATGAGGGGGTGTTGATAGCACTGCCAGCTCATTACAGTTTAGAGATGGTGTTAATCTCTAAACGAGCAAGCCAAACTAAACGAATTGGTTATTTAGAAGCGTTTGCTGACCCTAAGCAAAAGCTTGTAACGAATGAACTCGTTGAAACGGTATCATTTGACTCAATTAAAACGCTATTTTATGCACTGAGAAATGACAACATTGATGCTGTGATACTGCCGCAAAGTATTGCCGCATACCAGTTAAACCAATTCTATATTGGTGAGTTTTATATTAATCCAAAATACCGTTATACCCAGCCTATTTACTTTTTAGTGAATAAGCACTTTTCAGAGTTTGCGACTTTGCTAGACAGCTTATTTAAAACACTGACCAGCAACGACTTTAGCCATGTTGTGAACCGACATGGCATTTTTAGTATTGAACGTGGCTACGACCGTAAAACAGTGAATACCACGGCAATTCTTATTTTAATTTTAATCGCTGTGTCGGTGATTTATTTTATTAGCTGGCGGTTAACTATTAATCGCGAAATTGCAAAGCGTAAAGAAGCTGAAGAAGTGGCATTGATTAAGCTTAACTTTACCCAAAAACTCATTGATGACTTACCCACTATGGTGGTGATTCAAGATCAGCATCAAAAACGCGTTATGTGGAATCGTGCCTACAAAGAAAATTTTGCTCACTTATGGGATGAAAATAACCAATATCTGCGCGGCGATATTAAAGTCGTAAAAAAACTAATTTCACAAAATGAGCAAAGTTTAAATTCAGGCAAAGTCATTAATCAGCATATTAATTACACTAACAAATCTGGCAAAGAACTGGAGCTGCTTTACACTAAAAAGCCGTATGTGGGGTTAGATGGTGAACTAGCAGGCATCATGACAGTACTTACAGATGTTACCGAGCACCGCCATTTACAACGTGAGAATCAGTCAGTTCAACAGCTTCTACAAACCATCACAGATACCATACCCGGCGGCGTATTCCAGTATGAGTATTATGACAATGGTGAGGGATGTTATACCTATATAAGTAAGGGCGCGCAGAGCTTATTAGGTGTCACTTCACGAATGATTAACCAGCGCGGTATGACGGGATGTATCTCGCCATTTATTGTTGATGAAGACCGCGTGCAAATCGCCAAAAGTTTTAAAGCAGCGACAAAATTTAACAAACTGATTGATATTGAGTTTCGGATAAATAATCTCGGCCAGCAAATTTGGTGTCGTTATATTGCTAATGCTGAAATTAATAAACGAGACGATAAGCAAGGTGTGCGTTGGAACGGGATCTTGCTGGACATCAGCTTACTTAAACGCCAACAAGCAGACTTAAGTAAAGCTACTCAGCTTGCACATCAAGCTGATCTAGCAAAAAGCCGCTTTATTGCCACTATGAGTCATGAATTAAGAACGCCAATGTCTGGGGTAAATGGCTTTATAGAGTTGTTAAAATCATCACCGCTTGATGAAGAGCAGCATTACCTCGTTGAGCACATTGACAGTTCTGTAACCAAGCTTCGCACATTAGTGGATGATATTTTATATTTTGCTAATACCACGACAGGCAATATTGAAGTTGAATTACGTGAGGTCGACCTAGAAGCACATTTATGTCGTGTTTTGCGTGCCCATGAATACCTAGCTAAGCAAAAAGGGCTTGAGTTTAACGTGATATGGCGCACAGCTGCTTATACCTTAGCTTCTGTTGACATAAGCCACTTGATGCAGGTTCTCTCTAATGTTTTAAATAACGCTGTGAAGTTTACTGAAAATGGTTCAATAAGCTGTGATGTGTTATTTGAGAAGCAGTCTTTAAAAGTTGAAATATCAGATACGGGTAAAGGTATGACGGCTGAGCAGTTGGCGCATACATTTACCCCTTTTGAGCAAGCTGACAACTCAATTCAACGTCGCCATGGAGGTACAGGCTTAGGCTTGAGCTTGGCAAAGCAACTTGTTGAAGCCATGCAAGGTGAAATATCCATTTCAAGTACTTTTGGTAAAGGTACCAATGTTTACATTGCTGTGCCACTTAAAAGCGTCAGCAAACAAAAACTGCAGGCTGTATCAGTGAATTGGGCTGTGTGTTCTCAAGACCATCAGTTATTAAATAATCTAGCTAATATGGGTGTAAAGCATCACCAATTAAGTTGGCCAATAGATAAAGAGGCATTTACGCAGGAAGATAATATTCTTATTGATGAAAGCTATATTAAAACGCTGTGGGGCGCTAATTGGCTGCAATCAATCAGTACTGCAAACAACAACTACATTTTAGTCGCAAGTGCAAAAAAAGAGCATAGGCCGGCTAATTGTAGCTGTCATATTTTACCTACAGAGCCATTATATCCAGATACTCTAAGAGAGCTTTTAGATAATGTACATACCAGCAATGATGAGGGGTTGGCTGCGCAAAATGCTCAGTTACATGGGCAAATATTAATTGCTGAAGATAATAAAACAAATCAATTATTACTCGAAAAACAATGCCAGAAGCTCGGTATCAAAGCAGTGATGGTTGATGATGGTATTGCTGCACTCAGAGCACTTGAAACAGGACAGTTTGATTTATTACTAACCGACTGTCATATGCCTGACTTAGATGGGTTTAAATTAACGGAGCAATTACGCAACCAAGAAAAATTTAAACATTTGCCAATTATTGGCTTTACCGCTGATGATTCAAAAGAATGTTTTAACAAAGCATTAAAGTCAGGAATGAATAGTGTTTTATTTAAGCCTTATAAACTTAATGAATTATATAATCGTCTAGCTGAGTTTATAGATTTAAGCTCTAATGATTTGCCTAATAGCAGTGAAGGCGTTGATATCAGTTTACAAGGTATAAAAGATAAGCAGCATTGGTTAACTGTTTTTGGTAATGAGAGTGATGCGAAAATGCTTGCCGACGTATTTATTAACAGTTTGCAAAGTGATTTAAATACTCTACAAGAGCACTTGGAAGCTCAAAATTTAGAAAGGGTTTCTGCTGCAATACATAAACTTAAAGGCGCTATTGTTATGCTGCAATACCCACCTTTATCTGAGCTAATAGTGACAACGGAAAATACCTTTAATCAACAGCAAGATACATTAATAGTGGAACAATTAATTACTGAGTTAAGGGATGTAATAGATAAAATAAAGCTATGGCTATAATAAATAGATAGGATAAAAAATAAACATGGAATAGATTATTTCATTAAATCCACATATACTAGCTACTGTTGAACATTTAACTTAACTTTTAATACTTAAGAGAGCTCTCAATGAAAGAAATCCGATCTTTTGTGAAATCTGCGTCATTATCTGAATTAGAAAAAGCAAAACAGCTAATTGACACAGCAATCGAGAAATATACTCAACAGCAAGAAGCTAAAAAAGAAGTACTCGATCTACTAAAAGAAAAAGGACTTACATTAGAAGATTTACAAGATGTTGCTTCAACAGATAAGCGTACTAAGGTAAAACCAAAGTACCGCATCGAATTTAATGGCGAAATTGTTGAATGGACAGGCCGTGGCAAACGTCCTAAAGCATTCCAAGGTGTCGATTTAACAAAACACCTCGCTTAATTTTTGCTTTAAAGAATATCAAGGGAAGCGTATGCTTCCCTTTTTTATGTCGATTATAGTCCGATAACATGAAGTACGTACTTAGACCCTACCAACAAGAGGCCGTAGCACGCACGGTTGCTCACTTTCGACAAACAGATGACGCCGCACTGATTGTTTTACCAACAGGGGCTGGAAAAAGCCTTGTTATTGCTGAACTTGCGCGCATTGCTAAACAAAAGATTATGGTGCTCGCGCATGTTAAAGAGTTAGTAGAGCAAAACGCCGAGAAATATATTAGCTTTGGTTTTAAGGCGAGTATTTTTTCTGCGGGGTTAAAGCAAAAGTCTTTAACAGAGCAAGTCACCTTTGCGAGTGTGCAATCACTGGCACGCAATACAGAAAAGCTCACTGATGCTTACTCTTTGTTGATCATTGATGAATGCCACCGTGTAAGCGGTGATGAACAAAGCCAGTACGGGCTGGTGATAGCGAGTCTAAAAAAACAAAATCCCAATCTTAAAGTACTTGGCTTAACCGCAACACCATTTCGTATGGGGATGGGTTGGGTTTACCATCATCACTATCATGGTTTTGTTAGAGGTGATAAAGATGCACCGTTTAAAAAGTGTATTTTTGAGTTACCACTGCGCTATATGATCAAGAACGGCTATTTAACGCCGCCCCATGAAGTCGATGCAGCCATTAGCCATTATGACTTTTCATCATTACCGAGTGATTCATTTGGTCGGTATAGTATTGAGAATATGAATGCGTTATTGAAAGATAATACACGCGCAACAAAAGCGATTATCAAGCAAGTTATAGAATACAGTGAACAGCGTCATGGCGTGATGATCTTCGCAGCAACCGTAATGCATGCCAAAGAAATTACCAGTTACTTACCTGAGGATAGTACGGCACTTATCACGGGTGATACTGATAATGACGAGCGTGACCGAATTATTAATCAATTTAAAGCAAAAAAAATAAAGTATTTAGTAAATGTATCTGTACTCACGACGGGCTTTGATGCGCCTCATGTCGATTATATTGCGATTTTACGTCCCACCGAGTCAGTCAGTTTATACCAACAGATTGTTGGTCGAGGCCTTCGTTTAAGCGAAGGAAAAAAAGACTGCTTAGTGATTGATTATGCAGGTAACGGCTTTGATTTGTTCTACCCAGAGGTCGGCAGTAAAAAAGCGCAAAGTGATAATGAGCCTGTTCAAGTGCTGTGTCCAGGCTGTGGATTTGCGAATATTTTTTGGGGTAAAACAGACAGCGAAGGCAAAGTGGTTGAGCATTTTGGTAGGCGTTGTCAAGGCTTGCTGGACGATGGTGAAGAACAAGTACAGTGCGATTATCGTTTTCGATTTAAAGAATGTGAGCAGTGTGGTGAACAAAATGATATTGCTGCAAGGCAGTGTCAGTCCTGTGGTGCCATGATGGCAGACCCTGATGATAAACTACGAGAAGCACTAAATTTAAAAGATGCCTTGGTATTAAGGTGTAGTGGTTTGTCAGCTCAGGTGATCGCAAAAGGTTTACTTAAAATTAGCTATTATGATGAAGATGGAGCCAGTTGTGATGAGGTATTTAACTTAGCAAATGACACCGGACGATTTATTTTTAATAAGCAGTTTGGTAAGCGAGCAGCACTTGGTTTTACCCCGATTGAATGGCAAAGCGCTGAGCAGGTTGTCAATTTACAACAGCAACTACTTGCCCCCGATTTTGTGATTGCGCGTAAAAATAAAAAATACGGTTGGAAAGTGGCTGAAAAGCTATTTGATTATCAGGGCAATTTTCGTAAGGCGAATCAATTAAATTGATCCCCTTACGAGATTGTGGAATGGCTTATTCTTCTTCGGCCATCAACCCCCAACCATCGCCATAACCATTATGGCTATTAGCAATGCTTTCTAAGTATTGTTCTGTTTGGCTAAGTAAGGTGTGATCTGGCACCATCTTCACACGAGTTATTACTTCCCACACCCCTGTATCTGGGCATTTGGCTAACTCTGTTGAAGGGGCAAGTTCATCACTTGTAATTGCTTCAGCAAATTTTTCTGCTTCAGGCTTTTGTTCAAAAAGAATATAGAAATCGATAGTTTGCATACTGGTTAAATCGACACCAGCGTCAGCAATTTCAGCTAATAATTGACCGTTTTCGTCATCAGGGAAGTGCATTTAGTCGCTCATTCATTATAAATCTAGGTATTATCCGCTATTGTAGCGAAAATAATTGTTTAACGCGTACTAATTTTAACATTTCAATTATGTCAGTGGCTATTGCACTGTGCTAGTATCTTTTTGTACTCATTTTAGATTATGACTCTTCCAAAAAAGTAAGGATATTTTTTGTATACTCGGCATTTCTTTTTTGTCTTTGTGTTTATCTGCTTTTCATACAGCCAGCACGCAATTAGTGCCTCAACTGTTATTAAAGATTATAAAATTCAAGGGATCAGTGATGATCTCGAAAAAAACGTTGAGCTTTACATTAAGCAACTGGTCAATGAAAAAACTTCTAAGGCATTAAGGCGTCACGCTAAAAGCCAAGTTGAAATGAGTTTAAAGGCGCTTGGTTATTATAAGCCGGTAATCAAAATTAGTTTCGATGATGCTCAGCAGCTTTTAATTGTTGATGTTCAACGTGGTCCTGCTACCCGTATTGCAGATATTAACGTGACTATCACGGGTGCCGGTAAAGATGACGCTGAATTTATGTCTGCCGTCAACAGCATCAAAATCAAACAAGGTGACTTTTTAAATCACGGTAAATATGAAGCCGCAAGAAAACGTATTGAAAGCCAACTATTAGACTTAGGCTATTTTGATGCAAAATGGCATGAGCATAAATTGGCAGTTTCGCTAAAAAATAATAGCGCAAAAGTCATTTTCAATGTCGATACTGGGCCCCGTTATCAGTTTGGTGACATCACAATTGGTAGTGAGACTCCAGCCGAAAAATACATTCGTTCGCTGGCTGAATTTAAACAAGGTCAGCCTTATAATGCGACCGAGATTTCTGATTACAACTTAGCATTGTCGAGCACCCCTTACTTTGCCAGTGTTCGTGTGTATGCAGATATTGCAAAACGTAAAAATAATCAAGTGCCTGTCAACGTTGATGTATTACACAAACCTGCCAATAGTTATGAAGTGGGTGGCGGTTATAGCACTGACCTTGGACCAAAAGTCCGTTTCAAATGGACCAAGCCTTGGATCACCGAAGATGGTCATTATTTAGAAAGTAACCTCAATGTATCTGAGCGCCAGCAAGATATTTCACTTGGCTATACGGTGCCAGTTGACGACCCTAATGATGATCTTTGGCGCTTTTCTGTGGGTTACAAGCTTGAAGATGAATTAACCAATGATTTATACAGTCGTATATTCACGGGACAGCTTCAGCGGCAGTGGCTCACTGATGACGATTGGGTACGTACTGCTTTTCTAAGACGCGATTACGAGACCTATCGAATAGGGGATGAAGAACAAAGCGCAAAAATGCTGATGCCTGGTATTAGTTATGCCAAAAAAGACACCGAGGGGGGCACAACGCCTTATGAAGGCTATCAATGGATGATGTCAGTAGAGTTTGGTTTAAAAGATATGATGTCTTCAACCAATATTTTGCGCTTACAACTGCAAAATGCCTGGTTAACTACTTTTGCAGAACGCCATATGCTGTTTTTAAGAGCCAATCTAGGTGCCATGTTGGTCGATAATATAAATGATGTGCCGTTATCACTGCGTTTTTATGCCGGTGGTGATCAGAGTGTACGTGGTTTTGCCTATGAATCTATCTCCCCTGAAGATGAAAAAGGGCGCCTAATTGGTGGTAAATATTTAATGAGTGGCACTGTTGAATATAACTATCAATTCGCTGAACATTGGCGCGCAGCCTTATTTGTCGATAGTGGTACTGCGACTAATGATTTTAGTGATCGCGTCGAAGTCGGTGCCGGTTTTGGTTTTCGGTATTTAACGCCAGTTGGTCCTGTACGTATCGACCATGCTTGGGGTTTAACAAAAGAAAGCAAAAGTACCCGATTAAGTATTACCATAGGGCCTGAAATCTAATGAAGATGTTAAAAAAGATAACCAAGGTTCTATCAATCACGTTGGCAAGTCTGCTAGTTATTGTGTTTTGTTCGCTATTCACCGCGCCCGGTAATCACTTTATTGCATACACAGCGAATAAGTTAGTTGATGGTTTAAAAATCAACCTGCCATCTGGTCGTTTTTTATATAACGATGCGTTTGATGTTCACTTTGAAAATCAAGGCATCAAGCTTGAGGCAAAGCAGCTAAAAATTGATTTATTCTGGTGGCGTTGTGATGGTATCTGCCTAGATAATTTAAGCGCCCAGTCGATTGATCTAAGCATTAAAAGCCAAGCTGCATCAACTGAGCAGAGCACGGAAGCTGAGCCTGAAGCTGAGCAAGCTGGTCAAATCAACTTACCAATGAAAGTTGCTGTTAAGCGAGTTGCAATTAATCGCTTTAATCTTGCGCACCCGAGCGCCGATGTAACAGTCAACAAATTAAACTTAAGTGGTCGCGGCGAAGAATCGGATATTACAGTGGATACACTGACCATTGCTGATGTTGCTGTGATGCTACACGAAGCAAAAGAGCAGCCTAAATCAACGCCATTAACAGAGCTGCCAGCATTACCATCACTCGATATTACGCTACCGATTAATATTGAGTTAAAGCAATTTCAAATCAGTAAAGTTGCTGTAACCCCTTATGGTGTTGAAGAGGCTCAGCTTGTAGAAAATATTGAATTAGTTGCGTCTGCTAAGGGCAGCGATATTAATCTTGAAAAGCTTGCTGCAAGTTATCAGCAATGGCAATTGCACTCTAATTTAATGGCAGAGCTTTCTGGTGAAAATACAATTGAGGGAGCAGTGTCTGTAAAAAGCACTGAGCATCAAGCGAAGTTATCGCTTTCAGGCCCGCTTGAGGATTTAACGTTAGATTTAGTAACGCAAGGAGCGTACCCAGCAGAGTTAAAAGGGGCTGTTAACCTAAAACAAACAAATTACCCATTTGATTTAACAGGCCAGATAGCAAAGTGGCAAATTACGACAGATACACAACAGCTGCAATTATCGGACTTTGATTTAAAA
This sequence comes from Pseudoalteromonas sp. P1-26, assembly GCF_001401795.1. NCBI lineage: Bacteria > Pseudomonadati > Pseudomonadota > Gammaproteobacteria > Alteromonadales > Pseudoalteromonadaceae > Pseudoalteromonas > Pseudoalteromonas sp. P1-26. Next base: position 65,375 of record NZ_LKDX01000018.1, read on the forward strand.
GCCAAAGGCCATGCCGATGCTTATGCTGTCGATTTGAGCCTAGTAACGCAGTTAGACGCATTACCTGCAATGACTGTGAAATCGCAATTACACGGTAGTTTAACAAACGCAAAACTTGAGCAGTTAAGCCTCAATGCGAATGACAGTAAAGCAGACATTAACGCATCAGTTGATTGGTCGAACGGGGTAAAAAGCGAGTTTAAAGGGGTTTTAAGCCACTTAAAAGCCCAATACTTAACGGATGCATTAAGCAGTGATTTATCTGGTGAATTTAATGGTTCATTTAATTTACAGGCAGGTGAGTGGCAGCTTGCCTTAGATAACACGCAATTAAATGGTTCAGTTAATGAAGTGCCAGTGACCTTATTGTCGGATTTTGAACTTGATAGCAGCCTGCATGCGAGTTTTAAAAAACTTGAAGTGAAAAGCGGTAAAAATGAAATTGCGCTATCGGGACAGGTTGATGACGTATGGCGTGTAGACGGTAAATTGCGTCTAGATGCAAGTGGTCAAGATATCTTGCCTATGCAAGGCAAGGGTTTTGCTGATTTGAGCTTACGTGGTGAGCGTCTTGCGCCAACGGTTGATTTAAATCTAGTCCTTAATACATTGAGCTATCAAGATATTCAGGTTGATGGTTTAACATTAAAAGGGCAATTTGATTACGCAGCAGATTGGCAAACGGATGTGTCACTGGTGCTCGATTCTGCATCGATCGCAGAGCATAAAATTAATCAAATTGAGTTAGACGCCAGTGGCGATAAAACAGATCATCATTTAACTTTTTTACTCGATGCAGATCAAGGCAAGGCATCATTTGATGTAGACGGTAAATTTAATAAAGAGACCTGGCAAGGTGCGCTAAGCCAAATTCTTGTTACCGATAATCAGGTACGCTTTGGCACTGATAAACCGGTTAATATCCAAGTAAATACCAAAACCTTTGACTTTAATGTAGGCGCGCATTGCTGGCAAAGTGATAACTCAAAACTATGCTTTGAGACCTTGCAGCAAACTAAGCAATTAGGCCAGTTAAATGCACAGCTTGCAGCGCTATCTATTGCTGAATTTAAACACTTCTTACCTGATAACTTGAAAGTAACAGGCGATGCAAATGGGGAGTTTGTTGCTAATTGGAATAATGGTGCATTGAAAACGATTCGTGCCAATATCAAAACTCAGCAGCTGGAAGCATCTTTAATTGATGACGCAAATGTTTATAAATTACCGATAGAGGTTTTAGATATCTCGGCAATGAGCGATGCGCAAACGGGTAAACTTAATGCCACAGTTGATTCATCTGTATTAGGTAAAGTGACGTCAGAGCTCAACATTGATGATATTCAAAATCAACAGACCTTAGCGGGCGACTTGGTTATTGAGAAAATTGAGTTAACAAACCTACGCCCTTTTATAGCTTCACTTGAGCAATTAACAGGCGACATAAAAGGTCGGTTAGCAATCGCAGGTACTTTAAAAGAGCCATTACTCAATGGTGATTTTGATGTTGAAAATATCAATCTAGAAGGGGCAACCTTACCGGTATCGCTGCAAAACTCTTATGTGAACATTGCCTTTAATAACCAAAGTGCAAAGCTCACTGGCGAGCTCAAAGACACGGAAGGGGGCGCGCTTAATTTATCTGGCGGTGTTGATTGGCAGCAAGATTTACCGGACGTTGACGTGAGATTAAACGGTAAAGAGTTTTTTGTGCGTGCTCAGCAAGATGTCACCTTTAAAGTGTCTCCAGACTTAACTATGTCGTTAAAAAATAATGCGTTTAATCTTGATGGCCAAGTCGTCGTGCCATGGGGACGTATTGCGATTGAAGAGCTACCAGAAGGTGCTGTGCAAGTCAGCGATGATGAAGTCATTGTTGATATTGAGCAGCAACAGTCAGAAAAAGTGCCCTTTGATTATGCTATTAACTTAAAGGTGTTGGTTGAAAATGATGTGCGCGTTGACTCGTTTGGCTTACAGTCGAAAGTTGAAGGTGACATAAACATCAGCATGGACCAAGTTACGCCGATGATAGCAACGGGTGAGTTGAACCTAGTTCAAGGTACCTATCGTGCTTTTGGTCAAGACTTGCAAATTCGTACCGGTCAGGTGGGCTTTAGTGGCTCAATTGATAAACCGTACTTGAACATTAAGGCAATTCGTAATCCAGACAACACCTTGAATGGCGTGATTGCGGGTATTACCTTAACTGGTAATGTTGAACAGCCTTCATTAAAAGTATTCTCAGAGCCAGCGATGGACCAAGCCCAAGCATTGGCTTATTTATTAAATGGTCAACCTCTTGATGAAGGAGATAGTTCAACCGATGCGATGCTCACCCAATTACTGCTTGCCCAAGGTGTAAACCGTAGTGAAGGTGTGGTATCTAAAATTGGTGAAAGCTTTGGTTTGTCTGATGTTAGCTTAAGTTCAAGCGGTAGCGGGGATGACACCAAAGTTGAAATATCTGGCTATGTTACACCAGGTATTCAAGTAAAATACAGTGTTGGTATTTTTGATTCACTAAGTGAAGTAGCAGTTCGTTATCAATTGTTGTCGCAATTGTATATTGAGGTCACCAGCGGCCTTTATCAAAATGTTGATATTCTTTATAAATTTGATTGGGACTAATCGCTCTACTTGTGATCAAACATCGCTTTTACTTGCTTATTAGGGCATAAGTTAATAGGCTGAATTGTCAATTACTTAAAAGATAATAACAATGAAATTAAGTCTATTAACTCTGTGTCTTGGCGTAGTTTTAGCTGCACCAATTACTGCAAAAGAAACAAGCCAAAAACGTTCCGCTGGCGAAATCATTAAAACCGCAAGTAGCAGTGAGTGGCGAAAAGTCAGTGCCGAAAACGTCATTAAATTAACCTTACCTACGGGGGCTGCTTATATCGAACTAAACGATAAACTAGCGCCTATTCACGCAAATAACATGCGACAGCTTGCCAAAGAAGGGTTTTATCAAGGCCTGAGTATGTATCGCTTTGTTGAAGGATTTGTTGCGCAGGGCGGGGATGCCAGCGAAAGTAAACCTGTTAAAAATGCCAAAAAAGGGTTACCTGCTGAGTTTTATCTACGCACCGAGGCTCCTTTAGCGATTACAGAGCTTAAAGGGCCTGATGGCTATGCCGCTAAAACGGGCTTTTTAAATGGCTTTGCTGTGGCACAAAACCAAAGCCAAACCGAAACATGGCAAGTACATTGCCCAGGAATTTTTGCTATGGCCCGCGGTAATGATATTAATTCCGGTGGTACCGAATTTTATGTCACCATCGGTAATAGCCAGCGCTATTTGGACCGTAATATCACCGTGTTTGGTCGTGTTTTAGAAGGCATGGAGCACTTTAATCTATTGCAGCGTAAAGCCACTGAAGGTCAGCCACTTAATCCCATCACAGATATGCAAGTATTAGCAGATATTAAAGATACAGATAACAGTGAATTTCGGGTGATGAAAACAGACTCAAATGCCTTTAAAGACCTCATCGAAGCGCGTAAAAATCGAGTAGAAGCGTGGTTTGTTGAAAGCCCTGACTACATCGATGTTTGTGCAATGCCAATCCCAACAGAGAGGATTATGCCAACTCGCAATAATACTTAATCATTTTGAGGGATTAAATCTGTCGCTAACGGCGTTAAAAACCTCTCATTTAGAACAACTAAATAACGAAATTTTTGCCTTGTTATCAACGAGATTTTATTGCCTCAAAACTGTTCACTTAATTAAGCGAATTGGCATAAATAAAGCCATGACCACCTGATAGATTATTTGATACAATATCAGTCTATTGGTTAAGAAATATAAGGGTATCGGGTGGTTAACCTAGGTCCGCTGTTCGGCGAATTAAAAACGTGTTTACGCAAAGATCAATTCATCTTCAAAAAACGCCTTCATGGTATTAAAAAAATCAACGATGAAACTAAGCAAGCAAACATAGCGCAAAAAATAGCAGAAGATATTAGTCGTTCGCAGCAATTGCGCGAGCAACGTTTGGCTGCATTGCCTAAAGTGACCTACCCAGAACAACTTCCTGTTAGTCAAAAGAAAGATGACATTAAACAGGCGATCGCCAATAACCAAGTAGTGATCATCGCCGGTGAAACAGGCTCAGGTAAAACGACGCAGATCCCAAAAATGTGTTTAGAGCTTGGCCGGGGTGTTGATGGATACATTGGTCACACCCAGCCTCGCCGACTCGCGGCTCGAAGTGTTGCGAATCGTATTGCAGAAGAAATGCAATGCGAGCTAGGCCAACAAGTGGGTTTTAAAATTCGCTTTAGTGACCAAGTTTCTGACAATAGTTACATTAAATTGATGACAGACGGTATTCTGCTGGCTGAAATTCAACAAGACAGATACCTAAATCAGTACGATACCATCATCATCGATGAAGCCCACGAACGTAGCCTGAATATCGATTTCATTTTAGGCTATTTAAAAAATTTACTGCAAAAACGTCCTGACTTAAAAGTTATTATTACCTCAGCGACGATTGACCCAGAGCGTTTTTCTAAACATTTTGATGATGCACCCATCATCGAAGTATCCGGTCGAACTTTCCCAGTAGAGGTTCGTTATAGACCAACCACTGAAATCAACAAAGATGAGATGGAAGCGGATGGTGACCAATTACAGGGTATTTTTGATGCCGTTGATGAGCTGTGCGATGAAGGTCCTGGCGATATTCTGATTTTTATGAACGGTGAACGAGAGATTCGCGATACCGCCGATGCGTTATCAAAGCGAAACCTCAAAGGCACGGATGTTTTACCGCTATATTCGCGTTTATCAAACGCAGAACAAAACCGAATTTTTGCGCCGCACAGCCGTCGTCATATTATTTTAGCCACCAACGTGGCTGAAACATCACTAACGGTGCCGGGTATTCGCTATGTTATCGACCCAGGTACCGCGCGCATCAGCCGTTATAGCTATCGTACCAAGGTACAACGATTACCGATTGAGCCAATTTCACAAGCCAGTGCCAATCAGCGTAAAGGTCGCTGTGGTCGTATCGAAGCGGGTATCTGTATTCGCTTATACAGTGAAGAAGACTTTAACTCGCGCCCTGAGTTTACTGATCCTGAAATTTTACGCACTAACTTAGCTTCTGTTATTTTGCAAATGCTTGGTTTGGGGCTTGGCGACATGCAGCAGTTCCCGTTTGTGCAAGCGCCAGATAGCCGTAATATCAACGATGGTTTAACGCTACTTGAAGAACTCGAAGCAATTAAGCCAGCTAAACGCCATAAAAAGACTGAGCTTACGAAATCAGGCAGAAGCTTAAGCCGTTTACCGGTTGATCCACGGTTAGCTAAAATGGTGCTGACTGCCGATGGCTTAGGTGCACTGCGTGAAGTGATTATTATAGTTGCGGCATTGTCGATTCAAGACCCAAGAGAGCGACCACAAGAAAAACGTGGTGCAGCGGATGAAAAGCATGGCCGTTTTGATGACCCTGATTCAGATTTTATCGCCTTTTTAAATCTGTGGAATTACCTTGAAGAGCAGCAATCTGAATTGAGCAATAGCCAGTTTAGAAAGTTATGCCAAAAGGACTTTTTAGCCTATATGCGTATTCGCGAATGGCAAGATATTGTTTATCAGCTATCAACGGTATGTAATGAAATGGGCATGAAGGCCACTACCAATGTTGCTGATAGCGAGCGAATTCATCAATCTTTATTAAGCGGTATGTTAAGTCATATTGGTTTTAAAGATGAAAAACAAATTTATAAAGGCGCCCGCAACAGCCAATTCCATATTTTCCCAGGTTCAGGATTATTTAAAAAGAGCCCAAAATGGATTATGTCGGCAGAGCTTGTTGAGACCAGTAAGCTTTATGCGCGGATCAACGCGCGCATAGACTTGAAATGGGTTGAAGGCTTTGCACAGCATTTAGTAAAGCGCAGCTACAGTGAACCGCATTGGGAGAAAAAGCCGGGTGCAGTTATCGCGTTTGAGCAGCAAACCTTGTATGGCCTATTAATTGTTAATAAGCGCCGCTGTGTATACAGCAATATTGATCCAAAAGTAAGTCGCGAGTTGTTTATTCGCACCGCTTTAGTAGAGCAAGAACTGGGTCAAAATGAAGGCTTTTTACAATATAACCAAGAGTTAATTGAAGATATTCAGGTTCTTGAAAATAAATCTCGCCGCCGTGATATTTTAGTTGATGAACAAACCCTGTTTGAATTCTACGACAAGAAAATTCCACAAGATGTAAATAATCGTGCCGCGTTTAATAAGTGGTGGAAAGGACAAAAACAAAAAGATAAACGCTTTTTGCATATGTCTCGAGAAGAATTAATGCAGCATGGTGCTGATCATGTTACCGAGTTTGATTACCCAGATACTTGGCAGCAAGAGAACTTATTATTACCACTGGCATATCACTTTGATCCAGGGCAAGCCGTCGATGGTGTTGCGGTACAAATTCCGGTAGCGCTGTTAAATCAAGTTCAAGAAACTGGCTTTGATTGGCATATTCCTGCATTTAGACATGAATTAATTTGTGCGCTTATCAAGTCGCTACCAAAAACGATTCGTCGCAACTTTGTGCCTGCGCCAAACTACGCCGATGCGGTACTTGCTGCAATCGAGCCGATGCAAGGCAACTTAATTGATGCAATTAGCACGCGCTTATTACGTATGACAGGTGTGCGTGTTGAGCCTGATGCATGGGATTTATCAACCCTTGCTCCGCATTTACGCTTACAGTTTGAAGTGCGCGATGAACACGATAAGTTACTCGCTCGCGGTTTAAATTTATCTAAACTAAAAGCCCAGTTACAAGGTAAGGTAACGGATACCTTATCGAAAGTAGCAGACAAAGGCATAGAAAAAGCTGATTTGACTGAGTGGAGCTTTGGCGAGTTACCAAGCTCTTACGTGAAAAAACAAGGTCAATACGAAATCAAAGCGTTTCCAGCGCTGGTGGATAAAAAAGACTCAGCTGCGGTTGAGCTATTTGATAATGAACACAAAGCACAGCAAGCGCACCAACAAGGTTTACGCCGCTTAGTGTTATTAAATGTGCCATCACCAATTAAGTATTTACAACAAAACTTACCAAACAAATCTAAATTAGGTTTGTACTTTAATCCGTTTGGTAAGGTCAATGACTTAATTGATGACTGTATCGCTGCAGCCGTCGATAGCCTATTAACTAAATACGGCAACATTCGCACAGCAGATGCATTTGAAAAAGCGAAAGAGCAAATTCGCGGTGAGCTTGGTGATACGGTTGTTGAGATCGCTACCCAAGTAGAGCAAGTGCTAAGTATTGCTCATGGCTTAAATAAACGTATGAAAGGACGCGTTGATTTAACCATGATAACAGCGCACGGTGATATTAAATCACAGTTACAAAGCTTAGTTTTCAAAGGCTTTGTTAGCCAGCACGGCGCAGCAAAAATGACGGATTTAATTCGTTACTTAAAAGCCATTGAACGCCGCCTAGAAAAGCTCCCTGTTGATCCTAATCGTGATAGGTTGTGTGTGCTTGAGCTTGAAAAAGTAGCTGAGCAATATCAAAAATTAGCTAATAAAATTCCTAAGGGTATGCCAATTCCTGAAGAGATCAGTGCGATATTTTGGATGCAACAGGAGTTACGTGTTTCTTTATTTGCACAAACACTAGGGACACCTTATCCTGTATCTGCTAAACGTGTTTTAAACGCAATCAAAGAATGTGAGTTATAATACTAAGGAATGAGCAATGAGGTTAACGCCTCCTTGCTTTAAGTTACAAACACAGATGCTAAAAGGAGATTATGTGGGCATTGAAAAGGAAAAACCGATCTCAGTTCCTGAGCGTACGGTAAATCGACCGCGACCAACTATTTTGGTCGTCGATGATGAATATTTTAATTTTGAAATGCTCAAAGCAAGCCTTGGGGATGAATTCTCATTAAGTTATGCAAACTCAGGCGCATCGTGTTTAACTTCAGCCATTGCAGAGCCGCCAGATGCTATACTACTAGATGTTTGTATGCCGGGCTTAGATGGTTATGATACCTGCCGATTACTAAAAAACACCCCAGAAACAGAGCAAATTCCTGTTGTCATGGTGTCTGGCCTTGAAACCGAGCTTGAACAAAAAGCGGGGTTTGATGCCGGGTGTGACGCCTATGTAGTGAAGCCTTTTTCTGTTAAAACATTAATAGAGAAAATAAAAACACTGGTATAGGAGGCCATATGTTTCATGAGGAAAAACGCGACTTTCGCCGCATGCAAATTCATACCCCTGCAAAACTAATCCCATTAGATGTTGTTAATGGCGAAGAAATTCAGGCTATGTGCACTGATTTAAGTGCAACAGGGCTGGCAATTCACCTTGATGAAGTTTTAGAAATAGGCAGTCTGTATCGGGTGTTAATTGCTTCGACTAGCACGGCTATTACCTCATTTGATGCAACAGCCCGTGTGATACGAGCAACCAAGGAGCAAGATGGCTCCTTGAGTGCCGGTTTAGAAATTGTAAGTTTTAACTAGTAAACCTTACAGATCAGGCCTTTAAGATAAAAGCCTTCTGGGTAGCTGCCAGCAATTGGGTGGTCGGCAGCTTGGTTTAATCGTTCCATGATCAACAAGTCTTTACCTGCATCAAGGGCTGCATCCGCAACCACTTTTTGAAATAAATTTTGTTCCATTAATCCAGAGCACGAGAAAGTGAGTAAAGTGCCACCTGGTTTTAAGATTTGCATCGCAATCATATTAATATCTTTATAACCACGGCAAGCACCGGTTAATTGCGCTTTGTTGTCAGCAAATTTTGGTGGATCCATAACGATAGTATCAAATTGCACACCTTCATCACGGTATTGGCGCAACAACTTAAAGACATCTTGTTTAACGAAATCAACTTTAGACAAATCAAGGTTGTTATGCTCAACGTTACGCTTAGCCGTATCAAGTGCTGGCTGTGATACATCGACGTTAGTAACGTGTTTACAACCACCACGCAAAGCATAAAGCGAGAAAGTACCTGTGTAGCTAAAGCAGTTTAATACTGTTTTGTCTTTAACAAAGCGCTCAAGAGCTGCACGACTATCACGTTGGTCTAAGTAAAAGCCAGTTTTGTGGCCTTCAAGAATGTCTACTTCGAGTTTTAAGCCATTTTCTTCAATGACGACTGGCTCTGTTGGTTCTTTACCCCAAAGTACGCCCTTGATTGGCTCAAGGCCTTCTTTAGTACGAACATCAACATCTGATCGCTCATAAATATCGCAACCAGGGAAAATGGCCATAAGTGCAGCAACAATTTCACCTTTATGGCGCTCTGCACCGGCACTAAGCAGTTGGCACACCAGTACATTATCAAATTTATCGATAGTGATGCCTGGTAAGTAGTCAGACTCTGCAGCGCTTAAACGAAAACCCGTTAAGCCGCCTTCGCTGATCACCTGTTCGCGCGCAGCATAGGCACGGCGCAAACGCTTTTCAAAAAATGCTTGGTCAATGATTTCGTTTTGATCGAAGCTCCATACGCGAGCACGTATTTGTGATTGCGGGCTGTAAGCTGCAATCGCTAAAAACTTACCGTCATTGTCATAGATTGTGACAGTATCACCTAGTCCTGGCTTACCTTTTACTTTTTTAATGGCTTTTGAGAACACCCAAGGGTGTTTTCTTTTTAATGATTTTTCTCGTCCAGCTTGCAGGTAAATAGCAGATGACATAGGGATTCTCGCGTCAAACAAAAGGGGGCATAGTTTAATGAAGCACTAGCAAACATACAATGAATGTTTTGAACAAATCTAGTAAGCACGCTAAAGTAAGCATAATTTCAATCAGTTAATGGTGATAGCCAGTATATGCAGCCAGAAATAGACTTTGCAGCTTTAGAAACTCAGTGTCGAGACTTTATTTTGTCTTTACTCCATGCCGATGTCGCACACGATATTAGTCATATTGAGCGAGTAGTGAGGGTTGCAAAACAATTATGTATTGCCGAGCAGGCAGAAATGGCTGTGGTGTTACCCGCAGCTTGGTTACATGATTGTGTTGCAGTTGCTAAAAACCACCCAGACAGGGCAAAAGCATCGACCATGGCTGCAGATAAGGCGTTAAGTTTTCTAGCCTCAATTAATTATCCTGAGCAGTATTTTAGTGCTATTCATCATGCTATTGCGGCACATAGCTTTAGTGCCAATATCAAAGTCCAAAGTGTCGAAGCGCAAATTGTGCAAGACGCGGATCGAATGGATGCATTAGGTGCAATTGGTGTGAGTCGCTGCATGAAAGTAGGGGGCTCAATTGGTCGTTATCTGTATCATAAAGACGATCCATTTTGCTTAAACCGCGAACCTGACGATACAAAATACACCCTCGATCATTTCTTCATTAAGCTGTTACACATTAGCGAGAGTATGAACACGCCATCGGCAAAAGATGAAGCTAAACGACGCACAGCTTACATGCTCGAATTTTTAGAGCAGTTAAAAACCGAAATTGGTGAGTAACATGGCTATTCCATCTTTATGTGGTGTTGATCATTGCCACTTAAATGTTGATGATTTATCGGCTGCGCTAAAGTGGTATGAGCAAGTACTTGGCTTTAATGTTGTACCAGAGCTTGCTTTTTGGGATGAAGGAAAAGGACCTTTAACCTTAGAGGACCAAGCAAAGACAATTCGTTTAGCACTCTTTGAAGCAGACGGGAGAAGCAAAGGTATTGCTTTTGGCGCAAATGCAGCACAGTTTTTAGCATGGCTTGAGCATCTCGCTCAGTTTGATGTTAAAACATTTGTTGCTGACCACGGTGTTACTTATTCAATGTATTTTAAAGATTGTGCTGGTAATAGCCATGAAATTACTTCGCATGATTACGATGCAATTAAAAAAGGCCTCAAATGAGGCCTTTATATCTCAGCTCGTATAAGTGTTTTTGATTTCTATGATGCTATCTATTTGACCAATAAATAAATCAACTAGTTGCGGGTCAAAATGCTTACCAGCTTCGTCTTTCAATAAGTCGAGCGCTTCTTCAACCGACCAGGCTTTTTTATAAGGGCGTTTTGAGGTTAAGGCATCAAACACATCTGCAATGGTGACAATACGCCCTTCAATACTGATTTCTTCGCCTTTCAGGCCATACGGATAACCCGTACCATCCCATTTTTCATGGTGTTCAAGGGCAAGCTTATGCGCAAGTTGTAATAGCGGCGAAGTTGAGTTCTCTAAAATCTTCGCACCGATTAAGGCATGTTGTTTCATGTGCTCGTATTCGTTTTCGTTTAAGCGCCCAGGCTTTAATAGTACTGAATCAGGAATGCCTATCTTACCAACGTCATGCATAGGCGCTGCCTGTTTAAGCTGCTCGGCCTCGTACTCACTCATGCCATAGGCAAGGGCGAGTACTTTACTGTAGCGGCTCATTCTTGCAATGTGCTCACCGGTGTCGGTGTCTTTATATTCTGCGGCGCGGCCTAAACGTTGGATCAAATCAATGTGGGCTAATTGCAGTTGCTCAGCTTGCACTAATGATAAATGATTTTTAACCCGCGCCCTGACGATCGCAGGGCTAATTGGTTTGGTAATATAATCGACTGCACCTAGAGCAAAGCCTTCAGACTCATCCTGCTCATGAGAAAGTGCGGTAACAAAGATAACAGGGATATGAGCAGTTTCAGGATTTGCTTTCAATACTTTACAAACTTCAAAGCCGCTCATATCTGGCATCATAATATCGAGCAAAATCAACTTAGGAGGTTCATTCTCAATAAGCTGAAGAGCAAGCTCGCCAGATTTTGCAAACGATAAGCGATAATCGTTAGCGAGTACTTCACGGATCACTTTTAAATTGGCTGGTTCATCATCGACGACCAAAATTCTTGCACGTTCTGAGATTTGCGTCATAGGTGTTCCTTAGCAGCTTGGAGAGTGTGCTTTAAAGCTGATAAAGCAGTGCTTGCTGCATCAAAGTCAAAGTTTTCAAAATGCGCACAAATTTCAACAACCTGATCTTGGTAGGTTGCCGGTGCTTGGGATTGCACTTGGCTTAATAAATCATCGTCTATTTCTGCATGCTCAGCTTGCGCTTGCAGTGCCTCAATTTGGCTAATAAATGCGCCCAGCGACGTTTCGTGTATGGGTTGCTGTTGTGAACTAGACTGCGGCTGTTCTGCAAGTAATGCAATCAGCGTTTGCCATTCCTGTTCGCACTCGGCAATGAGTGTAGGGAAGCTTTCCTTTTCACGTTCTTTCTCAGCGTTTGATAACAAGTATAATAATTTTGCTAGTGCTAAATTACCCGCGACTCCTTTAAGAGTATGCAAAATTGCTTTTTGTTCGTCTTCACTGAGTTTCTGATCCTTCAGTCGTAGAATACTCTGTTGATGATTGCTTAGGAATAAGCCAATTTCCGTATTTAATTTCTCTTTGCTTCCCCACATCAAAACACCTTTGTCGTAGTTGATGTGCTTTTTCTCATCACCGACTTTATTGTTAGTGATTTTATTTACTTCTAAACCAAGCACTTTCGCAATTTCATGGTTCAGTTGGTTAATATCAACGGGTTTATTTGCAAAGCCATTCATACCGGCCTGCTTTGTAGTAATTTTATCTTGTTGTAAAACACTCGCCGTCAACGCGATGATAGGTGTAATTTTTAAACATCTGATTTTCTCTATTTCGCGGATTTCTTTACAGGCCGTAATGCCATCACATTCCGGCATATGTATATCCATCAAAATCACATCAAAGCTTTGCTGTTCAAATGCTGCAATGGCTTCAAGACCATTGTGAGCCGTACTGATGGTGTGCCCAGCTTGCGTTAATAAAATGTTCAGTAGCTCAACATTTTGCTCAATGTCATCAACCACTAATATGCGAAGTTTTGGTAAGTTTAATTGATTACAAGTTAGGGTATCGACTTGGCTGATATCACCTTCCTGTAAAGGAAGGCTAAAGTAGAAGCAGCTCCCTTTACCTTCTTCACTAATAGCACCAATTGAACCACCCATTAACTCAACAAGCTGCTTACTAATAGTGGTGCCAAGACCTGTGCCACCAAATCGGCGTGTCATGGTGCCGTCGGCTTGTTCAAATGGCTGGAAAATAGCATCTAAGCGGTGCTTGGCTATGCCAATACCGCTGTCTTGTACTTCGAAAAACAATTGTTTATTTTGAGTTTGACTCACCGTAATTGTGACAGACCCTTGCTCGGTAAATTTAATTGCATTCCCGATGAGATTATTCATCACTTGGCGAATGCGAGACTCATCGCCAATATAAATAGGCGCAACACTATCAGCGATAATCAAATCAAGCAGAATATCTTTACGCTTCGCTTCAAGCCAAAAAGTCGAGACGATATTGTCGAGCAAGGCTTGTAAGTTAAAGTGCTCTGCCTGAATATCGAGTTTGCCTTTTTCTAACTTTGCAGAATCTAGTACTTCATTGAGCAAATGCAACAGTGAGCGAGCTGATTTATTGACGGTAATAATATGTTTTTGTTGCTCTTTACTAAGAGGACTATCCATTAATATGTCGCTAAAGCCGATTATTGCATTCATTGGCGTGCGTATTTCATGGCTCATGTTTGCCATAAATGATTGTTTTGCTTGTGCTGCGGCTTCAGCTTCTTGTTTTGCTTTTTTGAGTGATTCTTCATATTCGTGACGAGCGGTGATATCTATAAGTACACCATCGATCCACTTTTGTTCAGAATCACTATTTTCGTTAATTGTTCCTTGGTCTAAAACCCACACAACTTTGCCATTTCGGTGGCGAATGCGGTACTCAACCGCATATTGGTTTTTTTCAGCTATGGCTTTTTCCATAACTTCATCAATATGCGCTACATCATCGTTATTAATGATTTGAGCAAATGTAACTGTGCCATCGGTAAACTCTTCAGGGCTGTAACCTGTTAAGTCAAAAACACTGGGGCTTATAAACTTCATCGTCCAATGTTCATCTAACAAACAACGAAATACAGCGCCTGGGGTATTGTTCATTAAGGTACGATATTGTTTCTCTTTTTCTTCGAGACTTTGCTGTAGTGCACGTTGCTCTGTTAAATCGGTTATAAAGCCAACAAACAATGTTTCTGCGTTAGGCTGTTTTACTTCACCAAGGCCAAGTCGAATAGGAAATAAATGACCATCTTTGTGCTTCGCAAACACATTACGGTTAACGCCAATCACTTTTTTAACTTCATGCCTGCTACTATCAGCTAAGTAACCATCATGTTGCGCGGCTATATCGTCGTTCATTAATAGTTTTACGTTTTTGCCCAGCACTTCGTCTTGGCGCCAACCAAAAATAGTTTCTGCTGATTTATTAAAGCTTAAAATAATGCCATGAATATTAATCGTTACGATACCATCTATTGCGGTGCCTAAAATGGCATCTAAGCGCGACTCTTCTGCTGATTTTTCTGCCAGTAATAAGCGATAACGCACCATGCCGTTAATAATCCCAACCAGAGCAGTCAATAATACGGTAGCAAATGAAACGCTAATGGCGATAAAAGTAAGTTGCGACGTTTGAACGTTTTCAGATAACAAAGGTGAGGTTGCAACAAAGCGGGTGGCGGCCATTCCCATATAGTGCATACCCGCTACAGCAAAGCCAAAGATAATGGCGCAAATGATGCGGGTTTGTAACACCGTAAGCTTTTTAAAGTGCTCGCCTAAGTGAAATCGCGCATATAAGCCGACAAAAGATAATGCAACAGCCACCACAATTGATGCTGCAAACCAAGCCGGGTCGTAGCGAAGCAGCGGACTCATTTGCATGGCGGCCATGCCCGAGTAGTGCATCGCACCAATGCCAGAGCCAAGTAATACAGAGCCAATGAGTAGCTTTATTGTTGTTGGTATTTGCTTTAAATCTTTGCGTTTCAAAAATGAAAATGCGGTATAGCAGGCTAAAAATGCAGGAATAAATGAAAAAAATGTCAGTGTAGGGTCGTACTCCACGGTGGTGCATAATGAAAAAGCCAGCATGCCGATAAAGTGCATACTCCAAATCCCACCTGACATCACCAAGGCACCTGTTGCACTGCCTAATTTACGGTACGAATCAAATTGAGTTCTATTTGCTAAATCAATGATATGGAGTGAAAAATAAGCAGCAAAAATAGCCGTAGCAATAGAAAGAGCAACTAAGCTTGGATCATAGACACCACTTACTATTAGGCTGGGGTTTTGATCGGTAATAAAAAATTTCGCGAGCATAATATTTTTTTGAAACGGCTTGTTATAGCAGTCTAATACAAATTGTTCTGAATTTAGAGAAAAACCTATCACTTAAGTACGTAGGATTCAAAACCTTGGCTATATTTAATTAAAAAGGAGTAGTTCGAGGTGGGTAGATGAGAAGAACCGAGCAAACTTTAGTTGAACAAATGCAAATTAATGATGTAGAAATTCAGCACAGAATGAGTTTATTAGGGCTGACTTCAAACAGTCTCTCATCATTATTAAACTACAAGCCCATTATAGAATCAGCCATTGAAAATGTGGTTAATGAGTTTTATAAAAAACAAACTGAAGTAGATGAAATTTCGTTATTAATTGGTGATGCGGATACTTTAACACGACTCAGAGATGCGCAAAGGCAGTATATAATCGATTTATTTTGCGGTCGTTACGAACATGAGTATGTTAATAACCGCTTACGGATTGGTATGGTGCATAAGCGTATTGGTGTTGAACCTAAGCTTTACTTATCGGCTGTGTGTACTTTAAAAGAGCTCATATTTAATGTACTTCGCACCACAATAAGCGATCAAGAAGAATTAAATCATACCCTTAACATCATTGATAAATTAATTTACTTTGATACGACCTTGGTCTTTGATACTTATATCGACAGCTTAGTGGGCGAAATTGAAAATGCGAAACGCCGCACCGAAGTGTATGCAAAAGGCCTTGAAGAAAAAGTTGCTCAGCGCACACAAGAACTAGAGAAACTCGCTAAACTCGACCCACTCACCAACCTCTACAACCGGCGTGTCATGCAAGAGCTATTACAACGCGACCTTGCCAGAGCCAGACGTCACAAATCACCATTAACGGTTGTTTATTTTGATCTTGATGACTTTAAGTCAGTGAATGACACACAAGGGCATTTAAAAGGCGACGAAGTCCTTAAATATATAGGGCAATACTTACTTGAAAATATTCGCGAGATTGATATACCGTGCCGCTATGGAGGGGATGAGTTTTGTATCATTTTACCTGATTGCGAGTTAGATAGCGCTTTTAGTATTTGCGAAAAACTTATAGCCGCATTTGAACAACAATACCCTGAGCTGCATTTAAGCTTTGGTCTTATTGCAGCACCGCTTGATAGCACAGTAGATGCTGAAGAGTTAATTAATCGTGCCGACAAAAAAATGTATCAGGCAAAAGAGCATAAGGGTTCATACATCATGCGTTAGCGAGTCATGCGCTTTACAAAAACAACGACGAATAAAGCGAGCGAGAAGCTACCACAAAATGCTTCTATGGCTGCGATTAATCTCGAAAAACCTATTGGCGTAATGTCACCATAGCCAAGCGTTGTAAAAGTCACCACGCTGAAATAAAAACTATTCAGTAAGGCCGACAAATTGCTTTGAAATGAGTTTTCAAAGCTCAGCTGCATCACAGAATCTTGATAACTAACCCCAAATAAGAAATAACAAAATGCACAGCAAATAATGAGTGACAGACTAAAGCGAATGACATTTTCGGGCTTTTCGCCATAACCACATAACATATCTATAAAGCTAGAAGTAATTTGCTTGGTTGAGCCTTTGCGGTATTGCGCATGACGCATTCTTAATTCTTTGTAGGTGAAGTTACCGGCGAGTTCAAAAAGTCCTTGATGCTCAGAGGCTTTTCTTAAATTGCGATATATTTCTTCAGATTGCTCAAATAAGTCTCGTGCTTCATCATGCTGCTTATTTTTACGTGCTTTAAATGCAGCCGCTTCTTGTAATAATTGGTCACCCAATTCGATATTATCAATTCGACTGTCGTTGAGTTTGATGCCCAATAAGTTGGTATTTTTTAAATCACAGTAATGCAAACTCGCACTATGTAAATTGGCTTTCATTAATGAAGCGTTGGCTATTTTATTATTAAATAAATGAGCGCCCGTTAAATTAGCACGATAAAAATTACAATAGGAGAGATCATAACCTTCTTCGTCATCCTGCTTGATTAAGTTAAGTCCTGAAAGGTTCGCTCTTTGCAATTGCAGGCCTTCTAATAAGCCACCTTTTTTTGCATAGCGCTCTAATTTTTGGGTTAGATCTAGCCCTGATTTATCAAATTTACTATCATGCCAAAAGCAAAATCCAGAGCCCATATCTGTTTCTTGGCACTTGTTACCTGTTGGTGAGGTATAACTACAACATGGTTTGTCAGGCATAAGGATGAAAACTTATTTGTGAGTCATCTTTATAGATTAGCAGCTATTTAGCAGGGTAAAATGGAATCTCTTATTTTTATTAATTGAATTGGCTTATCTTTGTTGGATTACACCCTAAAGCGCAGTAAACGCAGAACAACCGTGGCAATTAAAGTTGCCGAGCAGAAATTGACCGTTTATGCGCCTTTTTATGTTCCACAAACTGAGATTGATGCCTGGCTCAAGACCAAGCAAGATTGGGTCGTTGAACAAATAGCCAAACAATCCATTCATGCTGAAAACCGTCAACTACCATTAGTAAACGCCACTATTAAGTTGTTTGGGCAAAACGTGCCGATAGTATTTGCTAAAGGCCCGAAAAGTACGTGGCAACAAGATGCACAGTCTCAGCTTACCTTATCAATATCATCGCGCGTCAAACATCAAGAAGCTAACTACATCGCTTTGCTTGAACAGTTTTTACATGAAAAGCTTGAAAGCTATATTGAAATGCGTGTTCATGATTATTGTTTGCAGATGTCAGAAACATTACCGACAAAGCTTAAAATTCAACATTATAAACGTCGTTGGGGCAGTTGTAATAAACGCCGCGAGCTGACTTTTAATTTACATTTAGCAAGTGCGCCAACCTGGGTGATTGATTATGTGGTTGTACATGAGCTTGCGCATCTTTTACATATGAACCATAGCGCTAAGTTTTGGCAACGTGTGAACCAGTTTTATCCAAATTATAAAAAAGCCGAGCAATGGTTAAAAGCAAATGGAAGTAGTTTGAGTTGGTAGCTTAAGTTAGCGAGAGTAAAGTTAGCGAGAGTAAAGTTAGCGAGAGTAAAGTTAGCGAGAGTAAAGTTAGAAAGAGTAAAGCTAGAAAGAGTAAAGCTAGAAAGAGTAAAGCTAGAAAGAGTAAAGCTAGAAAGAGTAAAGAGTGGTGGAGGGAGCTGGATTCGAACCAGCGAAGGCTGAGCCGTCAGATTTACAGTCTGATCCCTTTGGCCGCTCGGGAACCCCTCCACACAAATTTTTACTATTGCATTTGGCCCCACTTTTCTAAGAAGGAAAGTGGTGGAGGGAGCTGGATTCGAACCAGCGAAGGCTGAGCCGTCAGATTTACAGTCTGATCCCTTTGGCCGCTCGGGAACCCCTCC